>CAZNBX010000241.1:0-2944 GCA_964571305.1 uncultured Novosphingobium sp. | reverse complement strand
CGCGGCCCATCAGTTCAGCCAGCGGCGCATATTCAAGGTTGGTCAGGCCCGGCGAGAACTCGCCATATTCATGCGGCAGGAACAAGTTCCAAAGGCCTTGGGCGTGCGCCTTTTCCTTGAGCGCCTCCATGCCGGGCCACTCTTTCCACATGTTGGCCGGGTCGGTGACGAAGTCGTGATAGGCCTGTTCGTTGGGATAGATGTGCTCGTCCGTGAAGGCGCCGACCTGCGCCAGGAGCCCCTTGACCTTGTCACTGTGTTCGAAATTCATCTTCCCGGCCTCTCTTCCAACAATTTTTTAATCGCGCGATTAATGCGGGTGCGATCTGCGCTTGTCAAACCCGCAAGTCGCCATAAGCTGATGCGCAAATCAAAACCGGAGAGGAACGAGGCGTGAGCGAAGCAATCCTGGAACCAGACCTGCCGATCATCGATCCGCACCATCACCTGCGGGACCTGCGCCCGCTGGTCGGCGCGTTTCCGGAACCGCTCCACCCGTTCATCGCCAGCATCGCGCTGTCATCCTATTACACCTTCAACGAACTCCATGCCGATGCCACCAGCGGGCACAACGTGATCGGCACGGTCTTCATGGAATGCGGCGCCTTCTACCGCGCCGGAGCAGACGATGCCTTCAAGGTCGTCGGTGAGGTCGAGTACGTCAACGGCGTCGCCGCGCAGAGCGCCAGCGGCCTCTATGGCAATATCCGCTTGTGCGATGCGATCATCGGCCATGCCGACCTGCGCCTGGGCGCAAAGGCGGGTGAAGTGCTCGACGCGTTGATGGCCGCCAGCCCGCGCTTCAAGGGGATTCGCCATCAGGGCGCATGGGATGCCGATCCGGAAGTCCTTGGCCCTCCGTTCCATGCGCCGCCGGGGCTCTACAACGATGCCGCGTTCCGCGAAGGCTTTGCCGAACTGGGCAAGCGCGGACTGACCTTTGACGCTTGGCTGCTCGAACCGCAGCTGGAAGACGTGCTAAGCCTGGCCCGCGCCTTCCCGGATCAACCCATCGTGCTCGACCACTGCGGCACCCCGCTCGGCATGGCCAGCTATCACGGCAAGCTGCACGAGCGGTTCGATACCTGGCGCGAAAAGATCAAGGCGATCGGCCAGTGCCCGAACGTCTCGGTCAAACTGGGCGGCCTCGCCATGTCCTTCGCCGGGATGCCTGATCACGGACCGGCAGCGGGACTGTCGTCCGAAACACTGGCGGCAATGTGGCGCCCCTATATCGAGACCTGCATCGAAGCCTTTGGCCCGACCCGCGCGATGTTTGAAAGCAACTATCCGGTCGACAAGTGGGGCGCGAGCTATCCGGTCCTGTGGAACGCATTCAAGCGCCTGACCCACGGCGCCTCCGCCGACGAAAAGCGCGCGCTCTACGCCGGCACGGCTGCCCGGGTCTACGGCATGGAACACCTGTTGGCCTGAACCGATGGCCGCGATCCACCTTCCCCGCACGATCCGCATCGGCGGCGGCGTCCTGAATGAACTGCCGGAGGTGCTCAGCGCCTCCGGCCTGTCGCGCCCGCTGATCGTGACCGACGCTTGGATCGCCGGCTCGGGCATTCTGGAACGGGTCGAGGATTTGCTGGCGAAGGCCGGGATTCCCTCTCGCACCTTCACCGGAGTGGTCCCCGATCCGACCGTAGCCTCGACCGAGGCAGGCTGCGCCTTTCTGGCCGAAGGAAACCACGACTGCGTCATCGGTCTGGGCGGCGGCAGTCCGATTGACAGCGCCAAGATGATCGCGGTCAAGCGCGACCGCGCGATAGCCGTGCGCGACCTGAAGGCATCCCATCAGGAAGACGCACCCGGCCTGCCGATCATTGCGATCCCGACCACCGCCGGGACCGGCAGCGAGGCGACCCGCTTCACGATCATCACTGATGCCGAGACCGACGAGAAGATGCTCTGCGCGGGGCTGGCCTATCTGCCGCAGATCGCCGTGGTCGATTACGAGCTGACCCTGACCAAGCCCGCACGGCTGACCGCAGACACCGGCATCGACAGCCTGGTCCACGCGGTGGAGGCCTATGTCTCGAAACGGGCCAATCCCTTCTCAGATTCGATGGCGCTTTCCGCGATGCGGCTGATCTGGGCCAACTTGCCTATCGCTTGCGCCGATCCGGCCAACCGCGCCGCGCGCGAAGCCATGATGCTGGGGGCGCTGCAGGGCGGCATCGCCTTCTCCAACAGCTCGGTCGCGCTGGTCCACGGGATGAGCCGCCCGATTGGCGCGCATTTTCACGTGGCCCATGGCCTGTCAAACGCGATGCTGATGCCGCTGGTAACGGGCTGGAGCGCGCCTGCCGCCCTGCCCCGCTATGCCGATTGCGCCCGCGCCATGGGCGTGGCGGACAGCAGCGAAAGCGATCAGGGTGCGGTTGGCCGACTGGTCGAGGCGCTGGAGCGGATCAATGCCGACCTCAAAGTGCCGACACCGGCCGACTATGGCATCTCGCGTCAACGCTGGGACGAACTGGTCCCGCTGATGGCACAGCAGGCCTTGGCGAGTGGCAGCCCGGCGAACAACCCCCGCGTTCCGCAGGTCGATGAGATTGAAGCGCTGTATCGGCAAGCCTACGCCTAAATCGTAATAATCCGAGACCAATCGGCATCCCCGGCATATGCACCTCGGGTCTCTCGACAGATGATTTCCGCCGCTGCTAAGAGCGAACTTAACTGATTGCTTAAACCGAGGTTTGCCCGATGCCCCTTCCCGCTCCGTTCGATCGCCTGCGCCTGCCCGTCATCGGTTCGCCGCTGTTCATCATTTCCGGCCCGGAACTGGTGATCGCGCAGTGCAAGGCTGGCGTGATTGGCAGCTTCCCGGCGCTCAACGCGCGCCCCTCGGGCGTGCTCGACGAATGGCTGCACCAGATCACCGAGGAACTCGCAGCCCACAACCGCGACAATCCAGACCGCCCGGCCGCGCCGT
>CAZNBX010000240.1:0-2959 GCA_964571305.1 uncultured Novosphingobium sp. | reverse complement strand
GTGCCGCGACCGGCCCAGATGTCCTTGTTGTAGTTCTCGCGGCCCGTGGTCAGGTTGTCGCCGAAGCCACCGCGCGACAGGCGCGCCACCGAACCGCCGAGGCGCAGCGTGCCGTCGCCGACGGGGGTGCTGGCCGTGACCACGCCATCGGCCTGGTCGTACATGCCATAGGTTGCCCGGACCGATAGGCGCGGGTCGTTTTCGATCTTGCGGGTGACGTACTTGACCGCGCCGCCAACCGTGTTGCGGCCATAGAGCGTGCCTTGCGGGCCGCGCAGCACTTCGATGCGCTGGACGTCATAGATGTCGACCACGGCGGCCTGCGGGCGGTTGAGGTAGACGTCATCAAGATAGATGCCGACGCCCTGTTCAAAGCCCGAGACCGGATCCTGCTGGCCAACGCCGCGGATGAAGGCGGTGAGGGTCGAGTTGGTCGCGCGGCTCGCTTCGAGCGTCACGTTCGGCGCCTGTTCGGCCACAGCGGTAATGTCGATCGCGCCGGTGCGCTCAAGCTGGTCCGCCGAAAGCGCGGTGATTGCGATCGGCACATCGACCAGCGTTTCCTCGCGGCGGCGCGCAGTGACAATGATTTCGCCGGAATCGTCGGAAGCCGCAGCTTCGTCCTGAGCGTGGGCCGGCATGGCGGTGAAGCCGACGAACGCGCTGGCGATCAGCGAGGCGCGGCAAAGCAGGGCAGTCTTACGCATGGGTATATCCCTCCCAGTTTGAAATCCTTCCCGCGCATCACGGCGACGGGCTCCTGAGAGTACTTATATAAAAGTTGAACCAACTTTCAACTTTGTTATGTTTGCAGCCGCGGTGGGAGTGATTGAAAGTGACAAAACGTGGCGCGGGTGCAACACCGCGAGACGAAAGGATAGGGAGGGGAATGGAAGCTGCGGCCGCCACAGCTCAACCGCGCGAGCCACGCACGGAGCGCGGCCGGCGCACGCAGCGCGCCATTCTCGATGCTGCCGCAGCGGAATTCGGCGAAAAGGGCTTTCACGAAAGCTCGATCGTCTCGATCACGATCCGCGCCGGGGTCGCGCTGGGCAGCTTCTATACCTACTTCGAAAGCAAGGAGGCGCTGTTCAAGGCGCTGGTGGCCGATATGTCCGGCCGGGTCCGCGATCATGTCGCGCCGATCCTGGGCGCACACGAAGGCAATGCCTTGGAAGCCGAAGGCGTCGCGCTGGAAGCCTTCCTGCGCTTCGCCCGCAGCAACAAGGAAATCTACCGGATCATCGACGAAGCCGAATTCGTTGCGCCGGAAGACTGGCGCGCACATTATGTTACGACCGCTGCGCGCATCCTCGAGCGACTTCAGGCCGCACGATCACAAGGCGACCTGGGAGTGGAACCCGACGAGGTCCATGCCTGGGCGATCATGGGTATGAACGTCTTCCTGGGGCTGCGCTTCGGTGTGATGGATGGCTCTGCTGACCTTGGCGAAGTGGCTGCGAAGGCCAATGATCTGATCACGAACGGACTGGGTAACGACAAGCTTTAGGCTTCAGATGCAACGGCTCGCCACGCTTTGCACTCGGTTAGCCCCGGTTAAGACCCCCTCGCATTGACACTACGGCTGGTCGGAGCAGGAAGCGCCCGTCCGCATCGCTGGCGGGCGTTTTAGGAGTTGCTTCGTGCATCTGAATTCCACACGGTCAATGACCTTGGCCCTGATCGCTCTGATTGCCATTCCGGCGGCGGTTCTGCCTGCCCAGGCGCAGGATGCGTCGAATCCCAACATCACCGTGGTCGGCAACCCGCCTGCCGATCTTGCCGCATTGCCTGCCGGACCGGAAGTGAAGGGCACGATCATCGCGCGCAGCGGCGACCGGATCAAGGTTGGGGCCGCCGACGGTTCCGCGACAGTCGTCACCCTGACCGCGCAAACCAAGGTCAAGGGCAGCGGCGGCCTGTTTGGCAGCAAGGGCAAGTTCACTAACGCATCCTTGCTCAACGGTCTGCCGGTAACGATCAAGACGGCGCAGGCTAGTGACGGTCTCTATGCCAGCCAGGTCACGTTCAAGGCGGGCGACCAGAAGACTGCCATGATGATCCAGCAGGGTACGGCCCAGGGCTTTGCCGAACAGAGCGCCCAGACCGAAGCGCTGCGCAGCCGCATGGGCGACATCGACAAGTACAACCTGAAGAGCACCACCAACGTCTATTTCGACACCGGCAAGTGGGCGCTTTCACCCAGCGCGAAGAACGAGCTGTGCATGGCCGCTGCCGAAGCCGAGCGCAACGAGAACGCGCTGTTGCTGGTGGTCGGCTACACCGACTCCGTGGGTGACGAGGATTACAACCAGGCCCTCAGCGAAAAGCGCGCCGGCGCGGTGATCAACTACCTACAGCAGTACTGCAAGTGGAAGCCCTACCGCATGCTGACCCCGACCGGAATGGCCGAATCCGATCCCCTGGCGGACAATGCGACGCCCGAAGGCCGCGCGCAGAACCGCCGCGTTTCGGTCAACGTGTTGGTCAGCAAGGCGCTCGACGTCAACTGAACCACGCAATGACGCGGTAAGGCCGGAGGTCATCGCCTTGCGCTGCGGCGCACTCGGGCGATGACTTTCCGGCCTTTCCTCGTTAAGGGCCCGGTCCCATGTCGAACCGCCGCACCTTTGCCATCATCTCCCACCCCGACGCGGGTAAGACCACGCTGACCGAAAAGCTGCTGCTGCAGGGCGGAGCGATCCACCTGGCCGGCGAGGTCAAGGCGCGCGGACAGGCGCGGCGCGCGCGTTCGGACTGGATGAAGATCGAGCAGCAGCGCGGCATTTCGGTCACGTCGAGCGTGATGACCTTCGAAAAGGAGGGCATCACCTTCAACCTGCTCGACACCCCGGGCCACGAGGACTTTTCCGAAGACACCTATCGCACCCTGACGGCGGTGGACTCGGCGATCATGGTGATCGACGCGGCCAAGGGGATCGAGCCGCAGACGCGCAAG
>CAZNBX010000239.1:0-2962 GCA_964571305.1 uncultured Novosphingobium sp. | reverse complement strand
GGAAAGCAGGCAATAGATTCGCGAGGAAGCGCCCTGAAGGCGCGCGCCGAGCGCCCATTCCGCCTCGCCCCAGCCATAGGACTGGGCGCAGGTGACTTCCCTGGCCAGATCCATGCCGTCCAGCCCCGGCCAGGCGCGCGCCATGGTGGTCAGCGTCTTGGGGTCGATGGGTTCGTCCGGCAGCGAGAGCGGCCGGCGGCAAGCCTTCCCCCATGGAGCGGATCATCGGCAACAAGATCTATTCGAGCTGGTCCTTGCGCGGCTGGCTGGCGGCCAAGCAGTCCGGCCTGCCCTTTGAAGAGATCACCGTGCCGCTCTACGGCGAGGACTGGGACGAACGCAAAAAGCACACCGACGGGATTGAGCCGAGTTCGGGCAAGGTTCCGGTGCTGTGGGATGGCGAAGCCGTCGTCTGGGACAGCCTGGCAATCATCGAATACCTTGCGGACAAGGCCGGGCGCGACCGGTTCTGGCCAAAGGCCGACGATGCCCGCGCATTTGCCCGCTCGATGGTCGCGGAAATGCACTCGGGCTATCAGGCGCTGCGCAGCGAATGCCCGATGAATATCCGGCTTGAGGTCGAGGACTTCGAACTGAGCGAGGAAGCCCGCGCCGACGTGGTCCGCATCCTGACCCTTTGGGCGGAGGCCCGCGCCCGGTTCGGCAAGGGCGGCCCCTACCTGTTCGGGACCTTTTGCGCGGCCGACATCATCTATGCCCCGGTGGTCAGCCGCTTCCTGACCTATGGCGTCCCCGTGCCCGGCTTTGCCATGGCCTACATGGAAGCGATCTGGACCCATGAATGGATGCAGGCCTGGATCGACGCCGCCGAGGACGAGGAATGGGTGATCGAACAGTTCGATACCGGCGCGAAGCGGCAGCGGGGCTAGGCGTGCGCGGCTTGCAGCGCGGCACCATTGCCCATATGCGCGGCCCACGATGACCAGCACCGTTCTGAAACTCGCCCAGGATCTGATGGCCTGCCCCAGCGTTACCCCCGCCACCGGCGCGGTGTTCGACTGCCTTGAGGCGCAGCTGAAACCGCTGGGTTTCGAGGTGCACCGCGCTCTGTCGGGCGAAGCGCCGCACGGTCCGGTCGAAAACCTGTTCGCGATCCGCAAGGGACCGGAAGGGTCCCGGCACTTCGCCTTTGCCGGGCACCTCGACGTGGTGCCCCCCGGCGAAGGCTGGGCCAGCGGCGCCTTTGAACCGGAAGTGCGCGGCGAACTGCTCTACGGCCGCGGCGCGGTCGACATGAAGGGCGCGATTGCCGCCATGGTCGCCGCCGTCGCCGAAGTGCCGCAGGATGCCGGAACGATCAGCTTCATCATCACCGGGGACGAGGAAGGCCCAGCGATCCACGGGACCCTCGCGCTGATCGACCACATGCGCAGCGTGGGCGCGATCCCCGACCTTTGCCTGGTCGGCGAACCGACCAGCGTCAACCGGCTGGGCGATATGATGAAGATCGGTCGACGCGGCTCGGTCAACATCTGGCTGGAGGTCGAGGGCAAGGAAGGCCACGTCGCCTATCCCCACCTCGCCGACAATCCGATCACCCGCCTGGTCGCCATGCTGGCCGAATTGAAGGCGATCAAGCTGGATGACGGCACCGACTGGTTCCAGCCGAGCAATCTGGAAGTGACCGACCTGACAGTCGGCAATCCGGCGACCAACGTGATCCCGGCCAAGGCCCAGGCGCGCATCTCGATCCGCTTCAACGATCAGCATTCCGGACAGGAACTTGCCGACCGGGTCAGCGCCATTGCGGCAAAGCACGGCGGAACGGCGCGGGCGATGATCTCGGGCGAAGCGTTCCTGACGCCCCCGGGCGAATTCTCCGCGATGATCGCCGCAGCGGTCGAGGCCGAAACGGGCCTCTCGCCCGAAGCCAGCACCACCGGCGGGACCAGCGATGCCCGCCTCCTGCGCCCGCTGCGTACAGCTATCGAATTCGGCCTGTGCAATGCGACGATGCACAAGCGGGACGAGGCAGTCGCCGTGCCGGACCTTGATGCACTGGCGCGGATTTACGCCCGCGTGGCCCGGGCGGCACTGGCGCGCTGATTGCGCACCGCGCGACAGCCTGTTAGTCACAATCGCAACAATCTTACTCTTGGGGGAACGCGCACCATGGACCGGCGGCTGACACTCTATATCCTGATCGGCATGGTGCTGGGCGTTGCCGTGGGGCAGGTACTCCACCTCTCGCTCGACGCGGCCGTGATCAAGGAAAGCATTGCGCCCTGGCTCAAGCTGCTGTCGGACATCTTCCTCAACCTGATCAAGCTGCTGGTCGCGCCGCTGGTCCTGTCGACCATCGTTGTCGGCATCGCCCACATGGGCGATTCCACCGCGCTGGGCCGGATCGGTTTTCGCGCCCTGGCCTGGTTCATCACCGCCAGCCTGATCTCGATCGGGCTGGGCCTGGTCATGGTCAACCTGTTCCAGCCGGGTGTCGGCGCGCCAATCCCGGATGCAGCGGCAGCGGCCAAGGCGGTGGGCGAGGTCAAGCACCTCTCCGCGCCGGAATTCATCCTATCGATCTTCCCCAAGAACGCCTTCGAGGCGATGGCAACCAACAACATCCTGCAGATCCTGGTCTTCTCGATCTTTGCCGGGGTGGCCTTGTCAGCCATCGGCGAAAAGGGTTCTGCGCTGGTGCGCGGCGCCGATGCGCTGGCCGAGATGATGCTGCAGATCACTGGCTACGTCATGCGCTTTGCGCCGGTCGCAGTGTTCGGTGCGCTGGCCAATGTCGTTGCGGCCAGCGGTCTCGAAATCCTCAAGACCTACCTTGAGCTGTTGTTCGAATTCTACCTCAGCCTGGTCCTACTCTGGGCGGTCCTGCTGACCATCGGCGCGGTGTTCCTGCGCCAGCGCATCTGGACCCTGATCCGCTATATCCGCCAGCCGCTGATGATCGCCTTTTCAACCGCCAGCAGCGAAGCGGCCCTGCCCA
>CAZNBX010000238.1:1890-2972 GCA_964571305.1 uncultured Novosphingobium sp. | reverse complement strand
TCATCCACCAGGTGGCCATCCACCAGACCAGCCCGGCAGTCGGCCAGGCGAGTTCCGGCATTCCGGCCGGAGTGGCCGTCAGCAAGGTGAACAGGAAGCCCAGCGGCCCCAGCCAGAAGCACACGCGCTTGGCAGTCATCGCGGCCCCCCGCTCACCCTGTTGTTCTTACTTCGGCGAAATCACCATCAGCATCTGGCGGCCTTCCATGCGGGGATAGGCCTCGATCTTGGCGATTTCGTTGGTGTCTTCCTGCACCCGGCGCAGCAGGTTCATGCCCAGCTGCTGGTGCGAAAGCTCACGACCGCGGAAACGCAGGGTGAATTTCACCTTGTCGCCTTCGCCGATGAACTTGTGGATCGCGCGCATCTTCACGTCATAGTCGTGATCGTCGATGTTCGGACGCATCTTGATCTCCTTGATCTCCTGCGTCTTCTGGCTCTTGCGCGCGGCGTTGGCCTTTTTCTGCGCCTCGTACCGGAACTTGCCGACATCGAGGAACTTCGCCACCGGCGGATCGGCGTTGGGAGAGATTTCAACCAGGTCCAGGCCTACGTCGGCTGCCTGTTCGATCGCTTCGCGGGTGTACATGACGCCCAGATTCTCGCCGTTCTCGTCAATGACGCGAACCTTGTCCGAGGTAATCATCTGGTTGTAGCGCGGCCCGCTTTTCACGGGGGGCGTCATCATGCGCCGGGGTGGGGGTGCTATAGTATTCTCTCCTGTTGCGTACAAATGCTCGCGCGTCCTTAAAGCGAATCGCTCCGCCGCGCAATCGGCGCGATTCCTAACCCCGGGCGGGTAGTCCGGCCGCCCGCAGTGCGGCATGGGCCTGGGCAATGGTATAGGTGCCGAAGTGGAAGATCGAGGCGGCGAGAACCGCACTGGCATGGCCCTTGGTCACGCCCTCGACCAGGTGGTCCAGCGTGCCCACCCCGCCACTGGCAATCACGGGTACGGACACGGCATCGGCGATGGTGCGGGTCAGTTCCAGGTCATAGCCGCGCTGGGTGCCGTCGCCGTCCATCGAGGTGACCAGCAGTTCGCCGGCATGTGCCCGCCAGCTGCCATCGTCATTGTCGAT
>CAZNBX010000238.1:0-1880 GCA_964571305.1 uncultured Novosphingobium sp. | reverse complement strand
CCAGCAAGGTGACCAGCAGTGCGCCAGCGCCCAGGCCGGCTAGCCGCACGGCATGCTCGACCGCATCGATGCCCGTGGGCTTGCGCCCGCCATGGGTGAAGATTTCCCAGTTTCCGCGCGGCGTGCGCCGGGCATCGACCGAGGCGACGACACATTGGCTGCCCATCTTGCCCGCAATGTCGGCCACGACTTCAGGGCGGGAAACGGCGGCGCTGTTGACCGCGACCTTGTCCGCGCCCGCGAGCAGAAGTGCGCGCGCATCTTCCACCGAGCGGACCCCGCCGCCAACGGTGAGCGGCATGAAGCAGACTTCGGCCGTGCGGCGGACCACGTCGAGCAGCGTACCGCGGCCCTCATGGCTGGCGCTGATGTCGAGGAAGCACAGTTCGTCCGCCCCGGCCGCGTCATAGGCGCTGGCCTGTTCGACCGGATCGCCGGCATCGCGCAGGTCAACGAAGTTCACCCCCTTGACCACGCGCCCGTCGCGGACGTCGAGGCAGGGAATGACGCGAATTCGGACGGTCATGCCTTGCTAGCCACGGCAATGGCGGCGGCAAGATCAAGCCGTCCTTCGAACAGGGCGCGCCCGGTGATTACGCCTTCAATCCCGTCAGCGGCATGGAGCGCGAGGACGTGGATGTCGTCCAGTCCCTTGACCCCGCCGCTGGCGATGACGGGTATGTCGACCTGCCGGGCGAGGTCGACTGTGGCATCGATGTTCACGCCCTTGAGCAGGCCGTCGCGGCCAATGTCGGTGAACAGCAGGCTGGCTACCCCAGCATCCTCGAAGCGTCGGGCCAGATCGGCCACCGAGACGTCGGATACCTCGGCCCAGCCTTCGGTCGCGACCATGCCATCGCGCGCGTCGACCGCAACGACGATGCCGCCGGGAAACTCGGCCGCCATGTCCTTGACGAATTGCGGGTCCTTGAGCGCGGCAGTGCCCATGACCACGCGTGACACGCCCATGTCGAACCAGCCCTCGACCGCTTCGCGGGTGCGGATGCCGCCGCCAAGCTGGACGTGGCCGGGGAAGGCTTCGAGGATGCCCTCGACCGCGGCGCGGTTCTCCGCCCGACCGGCGAAGGAGCCGTCGAGGTCGACGACATGAAGGAAGTGCGAACCGGCTTCGGCAAAGATCATCGCCTGGGCCGCGGGATTGTCTCCGTAAACCGTGGCGCGGTCCATGTCCCCTTCGGCGAGCCGCACGACCTGTCCGCCTTTGAGGTCGATTGCCGGAAAAACGATCATCCTATGGTTTCCATTCGAGGAAGCGGGCGAGCAGGGCGAGGCCATAGGCCTGGCTCTTTTCCGGGTGGAACTGCACCCCGACGATATTGTCCTGCGCCACGGCGGCGACCAGCCCGCCGCCATGATCGGTCATCGCCGCGATGGAGTGACCTTCGCTGGGCGCGAAGTGATAGGAATGGAGGAAATAGGCCTCGCCCGGTTCGACCCGCGCGGCATGCGGGGTAACCTCGACGTCGTTCCAGCCCATGTGCGGAATCTTGATAGCCGGGTCGGTCCGTTCGATCAGGCGCACTTCGCCGCCGATCCAGCCGAGCCCCGGGGTGATGCCATGCTCCACCCCGCGGTCAGCGAGCAATTGCATGCCGACGCAGATGCCCAGGAATGGCGCGCCGCCTACGATCACGCGCTCGCGCATCGCTTCTTCCAGATGCGGGATCGCGCGCAGTCCTTCCGCGCAGGCCTTGAAGCTGCCGACGCCTGGCAGGACGATCCGATCTGCCGCCCGCACAATGTCCGGATCGGCGGTCACAGTCACGTTCTCCGCCCCTGCGGCTTTCAGCGCCTTGGCGACCGAGTGGAGATTGCCCCCGCCCTAATCGACCAGCGCGAGAACCTCAGCCACCGAGTTG
>CAZNBX010000237.1:0-2976 GCA_964571305.1 uncultured Novosphingobium sp. | reverse complement strand
GGCATCGCGATGGGCGCGCCGCTCGCGTCGGTGCTGTTCAGCCCCGCCGTGGCTGGCGTGGTGCTGTTACCGATCCTGCTCTACCATCTGGCGCAGCTCGTATTGGCTGCGCCGATAGCGACACGGCTCAGTCAGCCCTGACGGCCTGTTCGATTTCCGAGTCGGGGTTGCGCCGGTTGTGGCGGATCGACCACCACAGCGACAGCCCGATCAGGATCGCGCCGATCAGTCCGGTGACGGTCTCGGGAATGTGGAACTTGGCCGAAAGCAGCATGATCGCGCCCAGCACGATGATTGCCCAGAAAGCGCCGTGCTCAAGATAGCGGTATTCCGCGAGGGTGCCCTGCTTGACCAGGTGAATGGTCATCGAGCGGACGAACATCGCGCCGATCGACAGGCCCAGCGCAATGATCACCATGTTGTTGGACAAGGCAAAGGCGCCGATCACGCCATCAAAGCTGAACGAAGCGTCGAGGACGTTGAGGTATAGGAACCCGCCCAAACCCGAACGGACCACCGCGCCCTGCATCGCCAGTGCCTGGTCACGCATTTCGAGGATCGTGCTGATCGCTTCGACCGCAATGAAGCAGACCAGGCCAAGGGTACCAGCCACCATGAAGACCAGCGCTTCTTCCGCCGGAAGCAGGCGCGAGACGAAATAGAGGGCGATCAGCAGGACCGCGATTTCCGCCGCCTTGATGTTCGAGATGACGGCCAGCTTCTTCTCCACCCAGACGATCCAGTGAACGTCCTTTTCCCCATCGAAGAAGAACGACAGGCCAACCATGGCCAGGAAGGCGCCGCCAAAGCCGGCAATTCCGACGTGGGCACTGGAGACGATGGCTTCGTATTGCTGCGGGTTGTTGAGCGAGAGATTGAGCGCGGCCATTGGCCCAAGCCCGGCAGCAATCGCGACAATCGCGAGCGGGAAGATCACGCGCATGCCGAATACGGCAATGACCATGCCCCAGGTGAGGAAGCGGCGCTGCCAGATGTCGTCCATGTCCTTGAGCACAGCGGCGTTGACCACTGCGTTGTCGAACGACAGTGAAATTTCGAGGATCGACAGGACCAGGATGATCCACAGCATCGACGCCGTCGCTGCGAGATCGCCGGTCTGCGACCAGCCGTACCAGGCGCCGAGCGCCAGGCAGACGGCGGTGAAAAGGATCGAACCCTTGTAGAACTTCATCAACATCGAATTTTCCTGTGGTCGCGCAGCGCGGGAGTCAATCGCCCGGATTACTTGGGCTGGTACGTCTGCTCCACGCTCGGGAAGGAGCGGGCGCGCACTTCGGCAGCATAGCGCTCGGCCGCGCCGGAAATGGTTTCGGCAATGTTTTCATAGCGCTTCACGAAACGCGGGACGCGTTCGAACATGCCAAGCATGTCTTCGGTCACCAGCACTTGCCCATCGCATTGTGCCGAAGCGCCGATACCGATGGTCGGGCACTTGATTGCCTTGGTCACTTCGATCGCGATCGGTTCGACCACGCCTTCGACCACCACGGCAAAGGCTCCGGCATCGTCCAGAGCCTGGGCATCGGAGACGATCTTCTGCGCTTCGGCATCGCTGCGCCCGCGCGCGTTGTAGCCGCCCAGTACGTTGACAGCCTGGGGGGTCAGGCCAACGTGGCCCATCACCGGAATTCCGCGCTGCGTCAGGAACGCGACGGTTTCGGCCATGGCTGCACCGCCTTCCAACTTCACTGCTGCGCAGCCCGTTTCCTTGAGCAGGCGCGATGCGCTTTCGAATGCTTGTTGCGGCGAAGCCTCATAGGCGCCGAACGGCATGTCGACCACAACGGCGGCGTGATAGGATCCGCGCACCACGGCAGCGCCATGGGCCGCCATCATGTCCAGCGTCACCGGCACGGACGAGGGTAGGCCATAGATCACCTGGCCCAGCGAATCCCCGACCAGCAACAGGTCGCAATGGGCATCCAGCAGCTGCGCCTGACGGGCGGTATAGGCGGTCAGCATGACGACTGGCTCGGACGTCACCCCATCGACCTTGCGGCGGCGGATTGCGGGTATGGTCAGGCGCTTCATCGGCGCCGGCGTGGGGTTGGCGCGGCTGGTCGCCGTGTCGAGTTGGAAAGTCGTGGACATAGCCCGGCTTTATACGTTCCCTACATTCTGGGGAAGGCTTGGCAGTTAGCCCTTGCGAATATGGAGCGCGCCGCTAGCTTCCGCGCCAGTCAAGACATGCCGCCCGGCAATGTATCGGGCTGCTATTTTTAGGGGATTTCGATGTTTGGACGCGTCAAACCTTTGGACGCCATCCTGGCCACTGCCGAAAAGAAATCGCTCCACCGCACCTTGGGTGCCTTCCAGCTGACCATGCTGGGCGTTGGGGCGATCATCGGCACCGGCATCTTCGTGCTGACTGCGGAAGCAGCGCAGAAGGCTGGGCCGGGCATGATGATCAGCTTTATCATTGCCGGTTTCGTCTGCGCCGTGGCGGCACTTTGCTATGCCGAAATGGCGTCGATGGTGCCGGTTTCGGGCTCTGCCTATACCTACAGCTATGCCGTCATGGGTGAAATGCTGGCGTGGATGGTCGGCGGGGCGCGGGGGCTGGAATATGCGGTTGCGGCCGGTGCGGTCGCGGTCGTCCGACGCCGGCGGGGTCCTGCGTGAGCAACGACCGGCTGCCGCGCGACCTGCACCCCGTCGCCTGGTGGATCTGGGCGCTGGGGCTGGCCGTCGCGGCGTCGCTCACGACCAACCCGTTCGTGCTGCTCATGCTCGTCGGGGTGGCCGCGCTGGTCGTCTCGCTGCGGCGCTCGGACCAGCCGTGGGGCCGGTCGTTCCGCCTCTACGTCTGGCTCGGGGTCGTCATCGTCGGGAACGACGGCGAACGCGGGCTGGTAGTCGGCCACGCGCTCTCGGTCAGCGCACCGCACGGCGTCGTGGAGGCCGGCGATCCGGGGCGTGCGACGGGCCTTGCTGGTCGCCACCAGCAGCCCGGCA
>CAZNBX010000236.1:0-2980 GCA_964571305.1 uncultured Novosphingobium sp. | reverse complement strand
GCTTCCAGTCATCCATGGTCATCTTGGCGAAGCTCTTGTCGCGCAGGATGCCGGCGTTGTTGATCAGGATGTGCACGCCGCCCCAGGCTTCCTTCGCCTTGGCGACCATTTCCACCATCTGTTCGTATTCCGTGACCGAACCGCCATTCGACATGGCTTCGCCGCCAGCGGCCTTGATCTCTTCAACCACCTTCAGCGCGGCGTCGGAGTGGCCGCTACCGTCGCGGCTGCCGCCCAGGTCGTTCACGACAACCTTGGCCCCGCGCTTGGCGAGTTCGAGCGCATAGGCCCGGCCCAGGCCGCCACCGGCGCCAGTGACGATTGCAACGCGATCCTTGAATGAAATGGTCATGGGGTTCTCTCCATTAAAACTGGTTGATCCCTAGGGAAGCGGGGGCGGCATGGCATGGCGGCGGACGCCTTGCAATATGCCGCAATGCAGCACTCCCGTTCCCTAGCGTAAAGCCAGGATGAAATGCGCGCAACCGCGCGGTTTGCGCGGCGAATCGGCGCCGCTCAAAGACGCGAAAGTGTGGGAATCAGTTCGTCGAAATGATCGATGACCGCATCTGCCTCCAACGCGTGTGGTTCTGCATCGCAAAAGCCAAAGCTTACCGCGACGGAGGGCAGTTTGGCTGCACGTGCCGCACGGGTATCGAACGTGGTATCGCCGACGAATGCCGCCGCGCCGCCGCCGCATTGCGCGACCATCGCGTGCAGGGCATCGGGCGCGGGCTTGAGCGGATAGCGTCCGCCGCCGATCACCGTGGCAAAGCGCGGCGACAGGCCGAGTGCGTCGAACAGCTTGAGCGCCAGCGGCTCCGGCTTGTTGGTGACGACCGCGATCCGGGTGCCTTGCGCCGCCAGCGCATCGAGCATTTCCGCTGCTCCGGGATAGAGTGCCGTGTGGTGGGCGATGTTGCGGCCGTAGTGGGCAATCAGAACCTGGCGCAGGGCTTCGAAATCCAGCCCTTCGTCGCCGCCGGTCAGAGCCAGGCCCCGGCGCAGCATCAGGGCCGAGCCACCGCCGATCAGGTTTCGCACTTCCGCTTCGGGCACGGGAGCGCGGCCAATCGTGCCAAGCGCATGGTTCAGGGCAACCGCTAGATCACCCGACGTGTCGAGCAGGGTTCCGTCGAGGTCGAAGCCGACAATTTTGAAGCGGTGCGGGGTCATCGGTGGGCCATTGGCTCAGGCCGCTGGAATCCGCAATCATTTGGTGGCATGTCGGCGGCCATGAGCGCTAGCGATACTCCATTGGCCGTCATTGTCCTTGCCGCCGGTAAGGGGACCCGCATGAAGAGCGACCTGCACAAGGTGCTGCACCCGATTGCGGGCCACCCGATGCTGCTGCACCTGCTCGGCAGCCTGGGCGAAGTCGGGATCGACCGTCAGGTGATCGTCGCTGGTGACCGGCGCGAGCAGATCGAAGCGGCTCTGGCGGATAGCGGCGCGGAAGTCGTTGTGCAGGACCCGCAGCTTGGCACGGCCCACGCCGCCTTGATGGCCAAGCCCGCGCTGGCCGACTTTAACGGACTGGTGCTGGTCTGCTTTGGCGACGTGCCGTTCCTCTCGGCTGCCACCGTGCGCTGTCTCTGCGCCGCCTTGAATGGCGACGCCAAGGTCGCGGTGCTGGGCTTCCGCCCGGCGGACACTGCCGCCTATGGCCGGATCATTACGGAGGCTGACGGCACTGTGCGCAAGATGGTTGAGCATAAGGACGCCTCGGATGAGGAGCGCGCCGTCAACCTTTGCAATTCCGGCGTAATCGTGGCGCACAGCAATGACATGTGGCGCCTGTTGGGTGCAGTCGGGAACGACAATGCCGCTGGCGAGTATTACCTTCCCGATGTCGCAACCAATGCGATTGCCGAGGGGGCGCGGGTAGTCGTGGTTGAAACGGACGAATCCGAAGTCATGGGGGTCAATTCCCGCGCCGAACTCGCCGAGGCCGAGGCGCGCTGGCAGCAACGCCGCCGCAAGCAGGCGATGGACGATGGCGCCAGCCTGATCGCACCCGAAACCGTATGGTTCGCCTGGGACACGAAGCTGGGCCGCGACGTGGTGATCGAACCGAACGTGTTCTTCGGTCCCGGCGTGAAGGTTGCCGACGGGGTCAAGATCCGCGCCAATTGCCATATCGAGGGAGCCAGCCTCGGTTTGGGAGTGGAAGTCGGTCCCTTCGCTCGGCTCCGTCCCGGCACGGTGCTGGAGGAAAAGGCCAAGGTCGGCAATTTCGTCGAAGTGAAAAAGGCGACCATGGGCAAGGGTGCCAAGGCAAACCACTTGACCTACATCGGTGACGCCGAGGTCGGTGCGGGCGCCAATATCGGGGCTGGTACCATTACTTGCAACTACGACGGCTACTTCAAGTACAAGACGATCATCGGTGAGCGGGCCTTCATCGGCTCGAATTCGTCGCTGGTCGCTCCGGTCAAGATCGGAGCAGACGCGATTGTCGGTGCTGGCAGTGCGGTGACCCGCGACGTTGCAGCCGGGGAGCTGCGCATCGTGCGCGGTGAACAGCTGGTCAAGCCGGGCTGGGCAGACCGCTTCCACGATGCCATGAAAAAGAAAAAGGCGGAGAAGAAGGGCTGAGGCATTCATGCCCGGGTCATCAATTCCGGGGCAGTCGCTGCGTTTATTTCCGTTCGTCCCTAACGAAAGCAAATACCCATGTGCGGAATTATCGGCATTGTCGGCAAGGAAGCGGTCGCGGACCGGTTGGTCGATGGCCTGCGCCGGATGGAATACCGCGGTTATGACAGCGCCGGGGTCTGCACGGTCGACGGCGGCCAGCTGATCCGCCGCCGCGCGCCGGGCAAGCTGGTCAATTTGGTCCACGAATTGGCGCGCGATCCGGCCCCCGGGACGACCGGCATTGCCCACACCCGCTGGGCCACGCACGGAGCGCCGACCGCTGCCAATGCCCATCCCCATGCAACCGAGCAGTTGGCCTTGGTTCACAACGGGATCATCG
>CAZNBX010000235.1:0-3007 GCA_964571305.1 uncultured Novosphingobium sp. | reverse complement strand
GTCGAAACGATCTGCTGCTCCCCCCAGCACACCGCGACCGGCACCGGTTCGATCGCGGGCGCCAATATCGCCAACCATGTGCTGATCCTGCCGGCCACCGTGACGGTGAAGGCGCACATGAACCTTGGCCCGATCAAGCCCTACATCGGCGCTGGTCCGTCGGTGTTCTTCTACTTCGACGAAAAGCCGGGTTCGGTTCCTGCCAGCCTGGGTGCCGACAGCCTGAAGATGGAAAACAAGTTCGGCGTTGCCTTGCAGGCCGGGGTCGACATTCCGGTCAACGACGCCGGCATGGGTATCAGCCTTGATGCCAAGAAGTACTTCATGAAGACGACCACCCACTTCTATGCGGGTACGACCGAAGTGCTGTCCACCGATCACAAGCTTGATCCGTGGGTTCTCTCGGGCGGCGTCTACTACCGCTTCTGAACTATTGGCGGCTGCTGCGGCGGCCGCCAACCAGCTCCCCTGTCGCAAGATCGGGGGTGGGGGAGGGTCTGCCAGGCTTTCGCAGGCGGTGCAGGCTCTCCCCCTTCGTTTTGCAACGGGCGGGGAGCGCCCCCTGATCATCCCGCTTCAGCCATCAGGGCGTCGCGGTCGACGATCGTGACTTCGCGCCGCGAGGGCAGGTCAATCACCCCGTCGGCCTTGAGCCTGGTAAATTGACGGCTGACCGTTTCGATGGTCAGGCCCAATACGTCCGCCACCTGCTGCCGCGAAAAGGGCAGGACGAAAGTCTGCAATGCAGTCTCAGGCGCATCGACACAGCCCGGCTGGACCAGCCGTTCCGACATTTCGAGCAGGAAAGTCGCCAGCTTTTCGCTCGCCGACTTGCGGCCCAGCAGCAACATCCAGCGGCGCGTGCGGTCAAGCTCGGCCAGGGTCCGCTGCAACAGCTTGTGCTCCAGCCCGGGATGCTCGCGCGCAAAAGCGTCGAAATCGCGGCGCGAAAATACGCAGACCTTGGACTCGGTCAGCGCCGTGACACCGTGCCCCGAGGTCGCGCCAAACGGACGGCCGATGAAATCAGACGGATAGACCACGCCGACGATCTGTTCGCGCCCGTCCTCGGTTCCGGTCGAAAGCTTCAGCACGCCGTCGATGACATTGGCGACGAGGACCGAGTCCTCCCCTTCCCACATCAGCGATTCACCGGGTTCAAGGACGCGGCGGCGGCCGATCGCATTGAGCGCTTTCAGTTCTTCGTTGTCGAGCGAAGAACAGATCGCACGGTTGCGGATAACGCAGGTATCGCAGGCGGACATTGGGCTTCATTGCTCTCCCGTCGCGGAAAGTTCAAGTCAGATGATTCCGGCAACTCCTGCCAAAGCGGCACGCAGCCGGTCGATTGCCTGTGCTTTAAGTTGATGTACGCGCGGCACAGAAACACCAATAATTTCAGCTATTTCAGAAAGATTCAGTTCTTCCAGAAAGTACAGCTGCACGATCAATTGCAGCCGATCCGGAAGTGTGGATATCGCTACTGCAAGATTTTCGCGAAGTTCTTCGTCGGCAAGAATTGCGAAAGCATCGGGGCGATCATCGGCAAATACCGACTCGTTGTCGGCATAGGTTTCGTCTAGCGACTCGAAGCGGATCGGCTCGGCAGACTGGCGCAGGTTCTCGAGCTCTGCCTCGGTCATGCCCAGCGCCGCGGCCAGTTCCGCCGAACCGGGCTCCCGCCCCAGATCGTCGCGAAGGCGCAGATTAATTTCCTAAAGTTGCCCGCGCCCTTCGAGCAGGGCATAGACCCTCCAAACCAATTGGAGAGGACCCGATGCCGACACCCGGCTTTACCCTGTGGGGCACGCCCCATTCGCTGTTCACCGGCAAGGCGCGCAGCTACCTGTTGAAAAAGGGCGTGCACTTTACCGAACTGCTGGCGTCGGACCCGCGGTTCCTCGGCGAAGTCATGCCCAAGGTCGGGCACATGGTGATCCCGGTGGTCGAAACGCCGGAAGGCGAGCTGATCCAGGATACCACGGCGATCATCGACCACGTCGAATCCCGCCATGCCGAGCCTGTGCTGCATCCGGCGGGAGCGGTCCAGGGGGTCGTGGCGCAGTTCCTCGACGCTTTTGGCTCGAACTACCTGATGCCCGCGGCGATGCATTACCGTTGGTCCTATCGAGCCGAGCAGGAGGCGTTCCTCCGCGCCGAATTCGCCCGCGCCGTTCCGCCGCAGGTGCCCTATGACCAGCGCCTCGCCATGGCTGGAGCGATCATGGACCGCTTCAACGGCTTCCTGCCCAATCTAGGCGTGACCGCCGAAACGATCCCCGCGATCGAAAGTGCCTACGAGGAACTGCTCGACGTGCTCGAAGCCCATTTCCGCCTGCATCCCTACCTGTTGGGCGGACGCCCGAGCGTGGCGGACTTCGGCCTGATGGGGCCGCTCTATGCCCACCTCGCCCGCGACCCGATCCCGGCCAAGCTGATGCGCACCCGCGCGCCCAACGTCGCGCGCTGGACCGAGCGGATGAACGTAGCGCAAATCGCCGATCCGGAATTCCCCGGGGCCGAAGATTTCCCCGCCGACGACGCCCTGCCCGAAACGCTGGAAGCGGTGCTGCGCGTCGCCTTTGCCCAGTGGGAAGCGGGCATTGCCGCCGATGCGGCGTGCTTCGACACTTGGCTGGCGGGCCTGTCCCATCCCGCTCCGGGAACGATCGTCTCGCTGAATGGCCAGCGCCAGGTCCATCCCCATGTCGGGATGATCGACTATCCGTGGCGTGGCGGAACGATGCGCCGCGCCAGCCATATCCACTCGCTCTGGCATCTAGCCCGCGCCCAGGATGCGGCCCGCGCCCTGAACGGCGAGGCGGCTGAGCGCCTGGCGGCTGTGCTGGCCCGGACCGGCGGGGCAAAGGTCATGGCCACCACCATCAACCGCCGCATGACGCGGGAAAACAACGTGCTGGTGCTGGCCTGAATTTCGCGCAGCGGCGGCTATTCAACCCAGTCGCGGCTGCGCGCGACCGCCTTGTTCCACTTGCCGTAAAGCGTG
>CAZNBX010000234.1:0-3041 GCA_964571305.1 uncultured Novosphingobium sp. | reverse complement strand
AGGGTGGCAAAGCCGCGATTGGCGAAGGTCTTGTAAAGATGCAGGGTGATCCGCTCGATCATCGTGCCGCCCGCTTGCGGGTGGGGATGAAGGATCATCGCAACCGGGGCACGGCTGCGGGTCGCGGGCTGGAACCGGCCTTCAAGGCGGCCTTCGGGTCCGGGAAAGATCACTGCGGGCATATTCGAGACCTGCTTTTGTTGTAGGCTCCACCCGCGGCGTCCGAATTGTCGGCATGCCGGACCGGAGGGGGCTATGATCGGGAGACAGGCGCTATATAGGCCCGAGGGTCCAAACAGCAACTTTTCCCGAGCATGTCCGAAACGCCCCTCTATCTTGACCACGCTGCAACCACCCCGCTGCTCCCCGCTGCGCGCGAGGCGATGCTGGAAGGATTTGCTTTGTGGGCCAATCCCAGCAGCCCCCATGCGCCGGGCCGAAGGGCGCGTGCCGCGCTGGAAGAGGCGCGGGCACGGATCGGTGCGGCGCTGGGCTGGAAGGGCGAGATCGTCTTCACCAGCGGGGCAAGCGAGGCGCTGGCGCTGGCCATTTCGCGCTGCATCCAGCCGCTGGCGGCGGTCAGCGCGGTGGAGCATGAAGCGGTGCTGCGCCATGCGGGCGAGGCGATCCGCCTGCCCGTCGATACAGGCGGCCTGGTCAATCCGGCTGCCTGCGCGGTGCCGGGGCTGGTCGCGGTCCAGCAGGTCAACAACGAAACCGGGGTGATCCAGCCGATTGCCGAGATTGCCGATGCGGTGCGCACTGCTGGCGGATTGCTGCTGGTCGATGCCGCGCAGGGTGCGGGCAAGCTCGACACGCCCGAGGCCGACTTGATCGCGCTGTCGGCTCACAAATTCGGCGGACCCATCGGCGTTGGCGCCCTGCTGGTGCGCAACTGGGCCTTGCTGCGCCCGACCGGCGGGCAGGAGCGCGGCTATCGCGGCGGGACGGAGAACCTGCCGGGCGTGCTGGCCATGGCCGCCGCGCTTGAGGCGGGTCGGGATTGGCTGGTTCAAGCGGCACAATTGCGGGCGCGGCTGGAGCAGGGGATCGTTGCGGCTGGCGGACAGGTCATTGCCGCCGATGCGCCGCGCTTGCCGACCATTGGCGCCTATCGCATGCCCGGCAAGTCGGCCAACGCCCAGCTGATCCGCTTTGACGGACAGGGCATTGCGGTTTCAGCGGGCAGCGCCTGTTCTTCGGGCTCGCTGCGGACCAGCCATGTGCTCGAAGCAATGGGGCTGGAAGGCGCGAACGAAGTGATCCGGGTCAGCATCGGACGCGAGATGACCGGAGAAGAGATCGACCGCTTCGTCTCAGCTTGGCGCGCGGTGGCCGGGGCATGATTTACCTCGATTACCAGGCAACGACGCCGCTGGCGCCCGAGGCGCGGCAGGCGATGTTGGGTTGGCTGGCCGATGACGGCTTTGCCAACCCGCACAGCGCCCATGCCATGGGCCGGGCAGCCAAGGCTGCGGTAGAAGTGGCGCGCGAACAGGTCTCCGCGCTGTTTCCGTCGGGGGGCAAGGTGATTTTCACCGGCAGCGCGACCGAGGCGCTCAATCTGGCGATCCAGGGCCGGGCCTATGGCGGGATTGCCGTCTCAGCGATCGAACACGCCGCCGTGCGCGATACCGCGCGGGCCGTGGGCGGGGACCACGAACTGCCGGTGGGGCCGGATGGTCTTGTCGATCCGGAAGTTGCACTGCCCGAGGGTGTCGGCCTGGTCGCGGTCATGCAGGTCAACAACGAGATCGGGACGATCCAGCCGGTCGAGCGCTTGGCCGAGCGGGCGCACCAAGCCGGGGCGCTGTTTCTTTGTGATGCGGTGCAAGGGGCCGGCAAGCTTGCGGCACCGGTTGGGGCTGACCTGATCGCCGTGTCGGCGCACAAGCTGTACGGCCCCAAGGGGATCGGCGCGCTGTGGGTTCGTGACGGGGTGGAGCTGTCTCCGCTTATGCATGGCGGCGGGCAGGAAGGCGGACTGCGCTCGGGCACGCTTTCGCCAGCCCTGTGCGCCGGATTTGGCGCGGCTGCGCAGGTGGCTCTGGCGCGGCAGGAGGAAGACGCGGCGCATATATCGGGCTTGTGGGACACTGCCCGGAAGGAGCTTTCGCGCTGGACGCTAAATGGTTCAGATACAGAGCATTGGAAAGGAAACTTGAACATTCGCCTGAGCAACCTGGACGTGGCCCGCCTTATGAGCGAGTGCCGCCGCGTGATGTTCTCGGCCGGGTCGGCCTGTGCCTCGGGTTCCGGGCGGCCCAGCCATGTCCTGCGCGCCCTGGGTCTGTCCGATAGTGAAGCGCGCTCGTCGATCCGCTTGGGTTTTGGCCGTTATACGACTAGGGACGAATTGATCGAAGCCTGCCGCGCGATCGAAGCGGGGGCGAAAGCGCAAGGGGTCTGATGGTCAAGGTTACCTTCATTACCGCCGATGGCGACCGGGTTGAAGCGGAGGCCGCTGCCGGTGAGCGCTTGCTGGCCGTGGCCCAGGCCGCGGGAATGCCGCTGGAAGGAACCTGCGAAGGGCAGATGGCTTGTTCGACCTGCCACGTCGTGATTGCGCGCGAATGGTTCGATCGGCTGCCGCCCGCGAGCGAAGATGAAGAGGACATGCTCGACCTCGCCGCCGGGGTCACCCGGACCAGTCGCCTCTCGTGCCAGATCGAGCTTGGTGATGAGCTTGACGGGATCGAAGTGCGGATTCCGGGGGAAAGCCGCGACATGCAGCGCCGCTGACCCTTGGCTAAGGAAAGCACTGCCTGCTAGGGCACGGCGGCAATGAGCACCGATACGACGACCGCACCCGATCCTTTCGACGCCATCGTCGACGCGCCGTTCGATTCCGCGCTGTCTGAGCGCTATCTTGTTTATGCCCTCTCGACCATCACGGCGCGTTCGCTGCCGGATCTGCGCGACGGGCTGAAGCCGGTCCACCGCCGTCTGCTCTGGGCGATGCGCCAGCTCAAGCTTAACCCCAGCGACGCCTACAAGAAGTCGGCCCGCGTCGTGGGTGACGTTATCGGTAAGTACCACCC
>CAZNBX010000233.1:0-3045 GCA_964571305.1 uncultured Novosphingobium sp. | reverse complement strand
AATTCTAGAAATTTTGATGGCTTAGTTACGCGGTGCATATCTGCCCGCGCCTATTGCTGTTCCTTGGCGTCACACTCCAACTCACCCTTTAACGCCGGTCTTGGTTGGCAGCCCAATATCCATCGAAATCAAACGCACTGAGCACATCTTCGAGTCTGGATCGCGCACAACACCGCCGCTAGACATCGAGTAGTCATATTGCTTAGATCTCCCCGCCCCTTTGATCGCGGGCAATCACGTGGCGCACGCGCTGCTGCAGGTATGTCCGGGTATTCTATGATCGAGAGGCCACAGAATGGATAAGGAAAAGAGGCGCGCCGCCATGGCGAACTATCGCCTCGTGCAACCGCCGGCAGGCATCTATGCACTACGCTTTACCGATAGTGACATGGTCTGGGTCGGTGCGGCTCGCGACTTAACCAAAATCGAAAACCGTCACCGCTTCGAACTCCGCATTGGCTCGCACCGATGCTCCCCACTTCAACAAGCATGGCTCGCGTTTGGCGAGGATAAATTTGCGTTCAATCCAATCGAGACCCTCGATCCGGATACGCCTGAAATCTCGCGCGAACGCATTTTGAAGGAGCGCCGCACACATTGGGCAGCGGAGCTCGGGGCTACGCTGATCTGAAAGCGAACGCTTAATCAGCGGGTCCTAGACTCGATCCCTAGTGCTCCTACGAAAACTTCCTAAAATTCAAGCAATCTAGGCACCCACAAGGCGCACCGCTCTGACTTACGCTCGTTGGGTTAAAGCGCAGCCATTCTCTTGGACAGCAAACCATAGGGCGCGTTGCGTAAGCTTGCGGGCGGCCATTGCCTGAACGCGACTAGCGTTATCCCCCCCGGGCTACAGCGGCAGTATGCGGAATGAGAGACCACCCTTGGGTGCCGGGTGGTTCATCAGGTCCAAGCTTAACTTGTGCGAGCGATTTCCAGGCTTGTCCGATTGAAAGATAGCGGTCGAACCGTGGGGGCTAAGCTCAATCCTGCGACCATCTACAATCATGATCGCTCCCGCGACATTGGGCGTATGGTCGACGAAAACGATGTAGCCGCCCGCGCTGTTGCAGAATTCGGTCATTTCGCCGAGGTCAACGGTCACGCCGCCTGCAGGCACCGTCTTTTCATTCAGCGAGACGCGACAGATTACTGGCACGATCCCGCGTATTGAAATCTGGTAAGTTCCCGAGTTCAGCGGCACTTGGCTCGTCCCGCCGTAACCAGTCGAACTGTGAAACGACACTGGAAGAGAGGCGATCAACAAGAGCATGGCAAACATGCCAACGATGAACGCAAGCAAATGTATCGGTTTAAAGTAGGCGCTCTTCATTGGCAGCCCCTCTGCATTTCAAAATGCAAAATGTATAGTTAGCTTAGGTTAAATATACCTAGTGTAACGAACTTACTTTGACGCCATCCCACGACCCAAGATCGCCCAGTTCATTACAATTTTTTTAATAACTACTTCAACTTATCAGACTTTTCAGCCCCATCTCGCCATAGAAGAGATCTTCGTGAAGACGATCGAAATTGGCGGCCATCCGCATCGAAGGCTCTTCCGATACTGACGCCAGCTAGCAACGCCGACACAACAGGCGGGCTTGTGCAGCGATGACTGTGCCATTCCGACACATCGGCGATTTTCAGCCTTAATGGACGCCAACTTTCCTTTAACCACATGAAAAGACACAGTATGTTACCTAAGTGCTTACGCGCATATGCAGCGCACTTTTGGTCCAACTTAACGTGCCCGATTGATCTGCTCGGCGGCGAAGCCCCTTCAGGATCAAAGCACGCATTGAGGTAACAATGTCCCGATTCAAAAACGGCGCACTCGCAATCGCCCTAGCTGCATTTCCCGGCATGGCGCAGGCGGGAACCAGCACGGCAACGGGCGCTGCATCGCTCAACATCGTCAACCAGTGTTCCGTTGCTGGTGCCAACGTCGATTTCGGAACATTTACCGCGAATGACACGATTGCTGATGTCACTGCCGTCAACGGCAGGTGGGACATGACCGGCGGCGGAGTGCTCTACACCATTGGCACGCGCGGCATTGAATATGCGGAATGGGGTTCCGTCACCTGTGACAACGGAACGCCATATTCGATAACGATTCATGGGACCGGAAATTATCTTTCAACACCAAATGCAGTGCAGTTTATCTGGCAAAATCAGTCCGGCTCCAGAGTGGGCATGGTAATGGACATCCTGGTCAAAAAAGTCGGCAGCGACATCGCCCCGGATACCGAGATGGAATATCCGGGTGCGGGCACAATCGTCAGCCGACAGCCTGTAGCTGGCATCGGCACCGGCGCTCCGCAGCAAATTCGTGGCAGCGCGATCTTCAATTTCCTGGGTGTTGGAGACGCCACTGGTACTTATTACGTCCAGTCCGAAAAGCTGGTTCCCGGTGCCTACACCGACACGTTAACCTATACGCTCAATTTCTGAGCCAAGGGTTGTCGTCAGATAAGTTGGTGGCGACACTTCTCATAGCATCAAGTTTGCTTGCCAAAACGCCGTTCCGACAGGCAAAGCTCAGCGCATGGAACTGATCAGCGCAAATCGCAGCCACGGCGGCACACAGAGTGTATATACCCACCAGAGCACGGTCACGGACACTCCGATGACCTTCTCGATCTTCCTGCCCGATCAGGCGCAGGGCGACAGGCTGCCGGTGCTGTGGTATCTTTCCGGCCTAACTTGCACCCACGCGAACGTCACCGAGAAAGGCGAGTTTCGCGAAGCCTGTGCAAGGCATGGCATTGCGTTCATCGCGCCGGACACCAGCCCGCGCGGCGATGATGTTCCTGACGATGAGGGTTACGACTTTGGCAAGGGCGCCGGGTTCTATGTCGATGCGACGGAAGAACCGTGGACCGGGCACTACAAGATGCGAAGCTATATCGAGCAAGAACTTCCCGAACTGGTGGCGGAGCACTTTCCGCTCGACATGGCGCGGCAGGGGATCACCGGCCATTCCATGGGGGGCCATGGGGCACTGACCATCTCGCTGCGCAATCCCGGGCGCTACCGCTC
>CAZNBX010000232.1:0-3077 GCA_964571305.1 uncultured Novosphingobium sp. | reverse complement strand
TGATGGTGATGCGCCGCCACACCCAGCAGTTCGAGTGGCTGTGCGAACAGCCCGCGCAGTTTCAAAAGCGCCCCGGCGGCTGGCCCGAAACCCGCTATGAACACAAGGCCCGCACGGTTTACGGGCACGAGGTCTGGTACTTCAGGTATCGGCGGAAATAGCCCCGGCAATCGCGAGGGTGCGCAGCGCCTGATCGAGGTGGAGCAGTTCCACCATCTTGCCGTCGACCTTGATCGCACCCTTGCCGGCGTTCTCCGGCAGTTCGAAAGCCGCGGTCACCGCGCTGGCCCAGGCAATTTCGTCCGAACTGGGTGAGAACACGTCGTTGCAGGGCGCGATCTGGTCCGGGTGGATCAGGGTCTTGCCGTCAAAGCCGAATTCCAGTCCCTGTTCCGCTTCGGCGCGAAACAGGGCGAGGTCGCGGAATTCGTTGCAGACGCCGTCGAGCACGATCAGGCCATGGGCCCGGGCGGCCGCCACGGCCATGGTCAGGATCGGCAGGAACGGCGTGCGCGACCGGCCGGGCTTGGCGTGCATTTCCTTGGCGAGATCGTTGGTCCCCAGGACAAAGCCGGCCAGCCGGGTATCGGCGGCGCAGGCCGCGATATCGTGGAGCAGCGGCAGGCAGGCGCAGGTCTCTATCATAATCCATAGCCGGGTCTGCGGCGGCGCGGCGGCCAGGGCCGCATCATAGCCGCGCACTTCCTGCGGCGAGCTGACCTTCGGGACCAGCACGGCATCCGGACCGACGGCGGAGATCGCGGCAAGGTCTTCCGCGCCCCACGCGGTATTCAGCGCATTGGCCCGCACCACCAGCTCACGCCGGCCAAAGCCGCCTTCGGCCACGGCAGCCACTGCAGCGGCGCGGGCTTCGGCTTTGAGGTCTGGCGCAACCGCGTCTTCCAGGTCGAGGATCACCACGTCGGCCGCCAGGGTCCGCGCCTTGGCCAAGGCCTTCTGATTCGATGCGGGCAGGTAGAGGGCGGAACGGCGGGGGCGATGTGCTTGGGTCATGTGCCGCTCATCGCGCGGCTGCGTTTTTCTGGCAACCGATTCGCCGCAGGATAATTTCACTTCGGCGATGGGCTGAAAAACTTTCTCGCTGCTCGCAAGTTACATCTCTATCAAATAGGTCGAGATAACCCGGAGAGTGACTCGCCATGAACATCGACCTCAGCGCCTTGTTGCCGTTCATTGCGGTCGGTTTCGCGGCGCAGGCCGTGGATGGCGCACTCGGCATGGCCTTCGGAGTCATTTCCAATACCTTGCTGGTCGGGGTGATGGGCGTTCCGCCCGCGCTTGCCTCGCAGCGGGTCCACGTGGTCGAATGCTTTACCACGGCCACGTCCGGCATCAGCCATCTCCTCCATGGTAATATCGACAAGAAGCTGTTCTTCCGCCTGCTTATTCCCGGCATGGTCGGGGGCGCGGCGGGAGCCTATGTCCTGACCTCGCTCGACGCAGCGGTCGTGAAGCCGTTCGTGCTGGCCTACCTGACCGCGATCGGCCTGATGCTGTTGTACCGTGGCTTCAAGTATCCGCCGCAGGGCAAGCCGGCCAAGGTCGTCGCACCGCTAGGCCTGGTTGGCGGATTCCTCGACGCTGCGGGTGGCGGCGGCTGGGGGCCGGTGGTCACCTCGAACCTGCTGATCCAAGGAGCCGATCCGCGCCGGGTGGTCGGCACCGTCAACGCGGTCGAGTTTTTCTTGACGCTGACGATCAGCGCGACCTTCATTTACCACCTTGGTTTTGCCGACCTGGCCGGTGCCACCCTGGGCCTGCTCATCGGTGGCTTGGCTGCCGCACCGCTGGGTGCCTGGGCGGCCAAGCATATCCCGGCCAAGCCGATGCTGGTGATGGTCGGGATCGTCCTGACCGCCACAAGCGCATTCGGCGTCTACAAGGCCTGGGGGTAAAGGGCGCCTAGCCCGCTACCCCTGCCGCGGCGAGGACCGCCAAGGTCAGCACGTCCGGAGCAATGGCCGTCATCGGTGCGATCTGGACCGGCTTTTCCATGCCGATCAGCATCGGGCCGATGGTGGCGTTGCCCGCCAGTTCGCGCAGCAGCTTGGCCGAGATATTGGCCGATTGCAGGCCGGGCATGACCAGGACGTTGGCCGGGGCCGAGAGGCGGCTGAACGGATAGTTCTTCATCACCGTCGGGTTCAGCGCGGCATCGGGGGCCAGTTCGCCTTCGTATTCGAAGCCCGGCTTTTCCGCGTCGAGGATGGCCACGGCCTCACGGATCGGTTCGAGCCAGCGGCCCGGAGGATTGCCGAAGGTCGAATAGGACAGGAAAGCAACGCGTGGTTCGTGACCCAGGCGGCGAGCGACGGCGGCGGTTTCCTTGGCGATCCGGGCAAGGTCATGCGCGTCGGGGCGTTCATTGACCGTCGTATCGGCGAGGAACGCGGTGTAGTTCTTGCCGATCATCAGGTGGATGCCGAAGGGCAGCTGTCCTTCTTTGGGGTCGAGCACCTGGCGCACTTCGCGCATGGTCTGCGCGAAGGTCCGCGTCATGCCGGTGACCATCGCATCGCCAACCCCAATCTTGAGCAGCAGCGAGGCGAACACGTTGCGGTCCTGGTTGACCATGCGGCGCACGTCGCGCTCAAGGAAGCCACGGCGCTGGAGGCGTTCATAGAGCACCTCGACCATGGCGGGGACATAGCTGCTGGTCGCCGAATTCTCGATCTGGAAGCTGTCGCGGTCGGCAATGCCGAGTTCGGCCAGCTTGGCCTTCACCTGGTCGGTGCGGCCGACCAGCACCGGCTCGCCATAGCCAAAGTCGCGGTACTGGATCGCCGCGCGCAGCACGATCTCGTTTTCGGCTTCGGCAAAGATCATCCGCTTGGGATTGGCCTTCACCGTTTCATAGACCTGGGTCAGGACCGAGGTGGTCGGATTGAGCCGCGCCTTCAGGCTGTGGCGATAGGCGTCAAAGTCCTCGATCGGCTTCTGCGCCACTCCGGTATCCATCGCGGCCTTGGCAACTGCGGAGGAAACCACTTCCATCAGGCGCGGATCGAACGGCGCGGGAATGATGTATTCAGGACCGAACTGATACTTGATGCCAT
>CAZNBX010000231.1:0-3078 GCA_964571305.1 uncultured Novosphingobium sp. | reverse complement strand
GGTAATGAACCTTCTGCTCTTCGGTGCCGAACTTTAGCAGCGCCGGGCCCAGCATCCAGATGCCGAACGAGGAGAGCGGCGGACGCGCGCCGATGCGGTGCATTTCCTCGCGCCAGATCTTGGCTTCGGCAGGTGACATGCCGGCGCCACCATAAGGCTTTGGCCAGTCGGGCACGGTATAGCCCTTGGCGGCGCAGCGTTCGAGCCACTGCTTTTGCGCTTCGTTCTTGAACTTGAACTTGCGGCCACCCCAGCAGACGTCATCCTCGTCGCGGGCGGGTTCACGCATTTCGGGCGGGCAGTTTTCTTCAAGCCAGGCGCGGATTTCGGCGCGGAAGGCATCAAGGTCTGACATGGGCAAAGACTCCTCTCTTAACCGCAAGGTTAAAAGGACTCAGGCCCCGTGCGCAAGCCCGGATTTCCGCCGTTCGATCGAGAGCACGCTTGCCGTAGCGTCAAGCCGAAGGGCGTTGACCGCGGCGCTTCGCGTCCTAAGCTGGGGCCAAACAAGAGAGAAGGAGAGGCCATGCGATTCTCGGGCAAGAGCGTCGTCGTTACGGGTGCAGCATCGGGAATCGGGCGCGCCACCACCTTGCTGTTTGCGCGCGAAGGAGCGACGGTTTTCGCCGCCGACCTGAACCTGGCCGGGGCCGAGGAAGTTGCCCGTGAAGGCGACAACATCATTCCGGTGGCCTGCGACGTCTGCGACGTGGCGCAGATCAAGGCGCTGATGGACCATGCCGCGGGGACCTGCGGCGGGATCGACGTGGTGTTCAACAATGCCGGTGCCGGCGGCGCGCGCGAATCGATCGACGAGATCGACGCCGACGGTTGGGACCGGACCATGGACCTGCTGCTTCGCTCGGTCGCCATGGGCATCCGCTATGCCGTTCCGCACATGAAGCATCGGCCCGGCGCGGCGATCGTCAACACCAGCTCGGTCGCGGCAGTCGGTCCGGGCTATTCGCCGACGGCCTATGCCGTGGCCAAGGCCGGGGTGCTGCACCTGACCAAGTGCGCGGCGACCGACCTGGCCCAGCACGGCATCCGCGTGAACGCGGTGCAGCCGGGCTTCATCAATACCAATATCTTCACCGCCAGCATGGAAATGCCTGAGGAACTTGTCACCACGGCCAAGGCGATGATTGCCCAGATGTCGAGCCAGGCCCAGCCGGTGGCGCGTGGCGGCCAGCCCGACGACATTGCCAATGCCGTTGCCTTCCTGTGCAGCGATGCGGCAGGTTTCATGACCGGCACCTCGCTGATCGTCGATGGCGGGATCACGATCGGTCCGCGCCATAGCTGGGATCCCGAAGCACCGGGCCTATTCGATGCCCTGCAGGCCATGGCCGAGGCGTCTGGCGCGGGTAAGGCCTGATGCAGCCGGTTCAGGGCCGGATTCCGACGCGTCTGGCCCTGTTCCATGGTCTGGGTTCGATTGCCTATGGGGTGAAGGACAACGGGTTCTCCACCTTCCTGCTGCTTTATTACAACCAGGTCCTCGGGATGAGCGCGCAGCTTGTCAGCCTGGCGCTGATGCTCGCGCTGGTGATTGACGGGATTATCGATCCAATCATCGGTTACCTGTCTGACCGGACCCATACCCGCTGGGGCCGACGCCTGCCGTGGTTGTACCTTGCGCCGATCCCGCTGGGGATTGCCTGGTACCTGATGTGGGTCGAAACCACCCAGCCCAGCTTCTGGGGACTGGTCGGGCTGGCCGTCGCCATTCGCGCGCTGGTCTCGTGCTGCGAGGTTCCTTCCATCGCCTTGGTCCCGGAACTGACCCGCGACTATGACGAGCGCACCCGGCTGATGCGCTTCCGTTTCCTGTTCGGCTGGGGCGGCGGTTTGCTGGTGATGTTCCTCGCCTATGACGTGTTCCTTGCAAAGGGCCTGCTCGATGCCGAGGGGTACCGTGCCTATGGCCTGACCGGCGCGATCATGATGACTGGCGCCGTTCTGATTTCAGCCTTTGCCCAGCACAAGGTGGCCGCAGGCTATCCGCCGCGTCATCGCTCGAAGTTCAGCTTGGGTACTGCCTTCGCCGAACTGCGCGAAAGCTTTTCCCACCGCGCTTTCGTGATCCTGCTTATCGGCGGCGGACTGGCCTATACCAGTCAGGGCATCACCTTCTCGATCAGCAACTACTTGTACCTGTTCATCTGGCACTTTACGCCTGCCGACCTGGCGATGTTCCCCTGGGTCCTGTTTGCGAGTGTGGTCGCTACCTTCCTGCTCTTGCCTCACCTCCACAAGCGCTGGGGCAAGCGCGATACGGCGGTCTTCGCCGCGCTGATTGGAGCGGGGTTCTGGATCAGTCCGTTCCTGCTCCGCGCCGCGGGGCTCTGGCCGCAGGTGGGCACGCCGGAATCGACCCGGCCGCTGTTCGCGCTGTTCTTCCTTTCCAACGTGTTCAGCGTCTCGGCGATGATCTCGGCCAGCTCGATGGTCGCCGACGTGGTCGAGGCTTCGGAAGAACGGACCGGGCGGCGCAGCGAAGGCGCGTTCTTTGCCGGCAACATGTTCATGACCAAGTGCGCCACTGGCCTGGGCATTTTTACCACGGGCCAGCTGCTCGCCTTTGCCGGAATGCCGGAAAAGGCCAAGCCGGGACTGGTCCCAAGCGAAGTGATCGATACACTGTCTTTGACCTATGCCATGGCGGTCGCGGTCTTTGCGGTCTGTGTTGCCCTGGTCATTCGCCGATTCCCGATCACCCGCGCCGATCACGAGGCGCGGCTGGCGGCCTTGGCGGCGGCTCGTTCAAACCCCGATGCGGAGGGAATGCATCCATAGCCTGACGCATTAACCGCACGATTAATTCACCCTTGGCGGGCGGCCTGCCGCGTGGCAGGAACGGTCGCGAGATTCGACAGTATCAGGAAAGGAAGAACCGATGGATTTCGATCCCACCGAACGGCAAGTCTACTGGCGCGACCGCGTCCGTGAATTCATTGAAGCCAATGTCCGTCCCCGTCAGGGCGACTACAAGAAGCAGGACGCCGAAGGCGAACGCTGGAAGGTTCTTCAGGTCGTTGAAGACGACCGCGCCCACGCCGATCTCGCGGGCGGTGC
>CAZNBX010000230.1:0-3081 GCA_964571305.1 uncultured Novosphingobium sp. | reverse complement strand
AGCGCGAGAGGGGGCCTAGCCGTGCTTTGTCGGGCTAGACAACCCCAGCGTAGAAAGAGCGCGGTAAACCGGCTTCGAGGCGCGCCGAGTCGTTGAATGGCGGCTTAATCGCCCCTCTAAAATGAGTCGTCACCAACGATTTCCATAGGCTTTGCGGAGATTCTCCGCGTGATTCGGCCAAAGCGATAAAATGAGTTGTCCCGAATCGAACATGGGCGATTTCGTCGTCAAGGATTCGTTGCAGGACCCGCGCGCCGGTTTCGTCCCCCAGGCTGCGGATGCGTTCGAGGGTGTGGGGTGTCACATCCAGCCCGCGTGCTTCGAGCACCATCGGCACCACGGCGAGCCGCGCCGCGACATCGTGCGCCGTCTTGCGCGCCGCGTCCCACAGTCCGCCATGGGCCGGAAGCACGCCATAATGCGCACCCATGGTGCCAAGGTGGCGCTCGATCAGGGCGAAATGCATCGCTTCGTCCGCCGCAACCTTGAGGAAGTCCGAGACGAAGTCGCGTCCCATTTCCGCGCCGAACCGGCCCGCCATGTCGAGCGCGAGGTCGATTGCGACGAATTCGATATGGGCGAGCGAGTGCCACAGCGCGATCCGCGCTCGCTCCGATCCACCGCGCCCGCGCTTGGGCATGTGGCTGGGCGGGAGCAGTTCGGGCGCGGCCGGGCGTCCCGGCTCGTCGGGCATGGCCACGTCGAAGACGAAATCGAGCTGCCCCTTGCGCCAGGCCCGCACCAGCGCGCGGGTCTGCATCACCTTTTCGCGCGGGTCCGGTTCCAGCAGGGCGGCACGGATTGCCGCAGCAACAGTCGTCACAGGGCCTGCGCGGCCTCCAGCACTTCGGCGGCGTGGCCCTTGACCTTCACCGGGCTCCACACCCGCGCGACCTTGCCATCGGTGCCGACCAGCACGGTCGAGCGGACCATGCCCATGTAGGAACGGCCGTACATCGACTTTTCGGTCCAGAAACCCAGCGCGTCGGACAGTCCGCCTTCCTCCGGGTCACTGGCAAGCGGGGCGGTCAGGCCGTGCTTTTCGATGAACTTCAGGTGCTTCTTCGGCGGGTCCTTGCTGATCCCGAGCAAGGCCGTGCCCGCCTTGGCGAAGTCACCGGCAAGCGCCGAAAAATCGAGGTTTTCGGTCGTGCAGCCGGGGGTATCGTCCTTGGGATAGAAAAACAGGACCAGCTTCTTTCCGGCGAAGTCCGAAGGGCACACGGGGGTGCCATCGGGCGCGGTCAGGGCAATGTCGGGCAGGCTATCGCCGGGGGCAATGCTCATCATTCAATCTCCAGCACTTCGCCGAAGGCCGCGTGCCAGGCAGCGGCAACGACGCGGCGCGATTCGGCCAGTTGTTCGGTCAGGCCTGCCCAATCACCCGCTTCGCAGGCGCTGGCAAGCACGGCCTGCGCCGAAGCGGGGGGTTCTTCCCCATCGGGCATAAACAGCCGCGCCGCGACCAGGAATCGGGCCTGGGTGCGATGCGCGGCGCAAATCGCGGGATCGAGCTTGCCGTCCCGCACCAGCGCTGCCAGCGCCTCGGGCAGGGCCGGAGCCAGACCGACATGGTCGCGCAGTTGCAGGTAGTGGGTGATGAATTCGACATCGACCAGCCCGCCGCGCACGAGCTTGATGTCGAGCGCGCTCTTGGCCGGTTTGTGCTGGGCCATGGTGGCGGGCATTTCCAGCACGTCGCTCCGCAGCTTGTCGGGGTCGCGCGGCATTTCGAGCACGGTGCGGATCACTTGGTGGAGCTGCTCGCGTGCCGCAGCGGGACCGTGCAGCACCCGCGCCCGGGCCAGGGCCATGTGTTCCCAGGTCCAGGCATTTTCGCGCTGATATCGCGCGAAGGCGTCGATGCTGACCGAGATCGGTCCTTGCGCACCGGAGGGGCGCAGCCGCGTGTCGACTTCGTAGAGCGCGCCCTCTGCCGTCGGCACCGACAGTGCCGCGACGACCCGCTGGGCCAGGCGGTTGAAGTACAGCGTCGCGCCAAGCGGGCGGTCGCCGTCGCTTTCGGCGGAGTGATCGCCGGTGAAGAGGAATACCACGTCGAGGTCGGAAGCGTGGGTCAGCACCCCGCCGCCAAGGCGCCCATAGCCGACGATCAGCAGTTCGCCCCCCGGCACCTTTCCATGGACCCGCTCGAATTCCGCGGTGGCGGCATCGGCCAGGACCGAGAGCGCGGCCTCGGCCACTCGGCACAGCGCCTGCCCCACTTCGCGCGGATCGCGGCTGCCCTCGATCAGTTGCACGCCCAGCTTGAAGCGCAGTTCGCCGACCCGGCGGCGGACGCGATCGAGCATGCGTTCGTAATCGTCGTCGGCCTCGCCGCGCGAAAGCTGCGCGATCAATTCCTCGGTCGAGCCGGGCAGATCGAAAGCCGAGGCATCGATCAGCGGATCGAGCAGGTCGGCACGACGCGCCAGGGCATCGGCCAAGGGCGGGGCGAGGCCGAGGATGCGGGCGAGCAATTCGCCCAGCGCCGGGCGCGCCTCAAGCAGGCGGAACAGGTTCACCGCGCTCGGCAGGTTGGTCAGCAATTGCTCCCAGCGCAGCAGCGCGCGCTCTGGCTCGGGCCCCTTGGCAAAGGCGGCGAGGAGCGGCAGCAGCATCGCGTCGAACGCCTCGCGCGCGGCATCGCTGCGCAGCGCGCGCAGCTTGCCCGAACGCCAGCCCTCGATCCGCTCGCACAGGCCCGCCGGATCGGCAAAGCCCAGTTCGGCAAGCTTGGCCTGCAAAGCGCTGCCGCCCGGTGCGGGCGCGGCGCGCGACGGGCTTTCCTCGGCATATTGGGCGATCAGGCGGTCATAACGGGTGCCGACCCGCTCGGTGATTTCCTCCAGTTCGGCGACCAAGGCCGCGCCATCGGCCAGCCCTTCGAGCCGGGCGACATTGTCGAGCGCGGCGGGATCGGTGGGCAGGGAATGGGTCTGCTGGTCGGCGACCATCTGCATGCGGTGTTCGAGCGTGCGCAGGCGGTCATAGCTGTCGCCCAGGACCTGCGCGTCTGCGGGATCGATCAGGCCTGCGTGGGCGGGGGCGTCCGGGCTGGCCCGGGTGCCGCGGCGGCGC
>CAZNBX010000229.1:0-3097 GCA_964571305.1 uncultured Novosphingobium sp. | reverse complement strand
CGCGAAGATGCAGGCGGTCAGCGCGAACGTCCTGCTCGGCAACGACGCCAGCGGGGGCATCGATGTTGAGCATCACGAAGTGTGCCTTGCGGTTGCGCTTGATCTTGTAAGCGAGATTCTTGAGGCCCCAGGTCTCGGTCTTGGTGACCTTGCCCTGTCCTGCTTCAACGATCTCGGTGGCGGCAGCAGCAAGCGCATCTACCTGCGCTTGGCTGAGGTCCTGGCGTGCCAGGAACACGTGCTCATAAAGAGCCACGGCAGCTTCCTTCCATCATTCTAACCGATCGCTGGCTGATCCGCGGGATTGCGGGGCCCCTCCGGCTTTCTTCAGGTTTCCCCGGCAAGCCGGAGAAGGGGCGGGCCTTAGCCAGTTTGGGGCGGAATGCAAGGGAAAAAGGCCGCGATGGAACGCATCGGGCCTCCCGCGAGTTTGCGCAAGGTCAATGAAGGCCATGCTGCAACTGCTAACAGATGCCGCAATGCAACAAGGAGGCTGCAATGAGCGCCGGTAACACAGTTCCCCAGGTCCAGGAAATCAGCACCCGTTCGGGCAAAACCATCGCGGTCCGCCCGGTGACGCCCGCGGACGAGCCGCTGCTGGAGGAATTTTTTGACCGGGTTAGCGACGAGGACCGCCGGTTCCGCTTTCTGTCGGCGCACAAGCACCTGACGCATGAGCAGCTCGCGCCGATGGTCGAGGTCGACCACCAGGCCACTGAAAGCTTCATTGCGTTTGACGATGCCGGCGCCGTTGTCGGCCATGCCCTGTTGGCTTGCGACAAGGCTATGGATACCGGCGAGATTGCCGTATCGGTCTGCAGCAACTGGCGCGGCAAGGGCGTTGGTTGGGCCTTGCTCGACGTGCTCGCCGCGGCGGGCCAGCAGCGCGGCTTGCGCCGGGTAATCTCGCTGGAGGACCGCGAAAACCACGCCGCGATCGAGCTTGAGCGCGAAAAGGGCTTTGCCCCGCGCGCCGTCGAAGGTGATCCGCGCCTGATCATGCTGGAAAAACTGCTCCGCTAAGGACACTTGAACAAGGGCGCCAAGTACCGCACAGGATCGGGAAATCCCCTTCAGGAGTTCCCGATCCATGCCCACCGGTCTTGTAGCGCTGCTTGACGATATTGCGGTCATCGCCAAGGCTGCGGCGGCAACCATCGACGATGTCGGTGTGGCGGCGACCAAGGCCGGGTCCAAGGCGGCCGGGGTGGTGATCGACGACGCGGCGGTGACCCCTTCCTATGTCACCGAATTCACGCCGGACCGCGAACTGCCGATCATCCGCAAGATCGCGATTGGCAGCCTCAAGAACAAGCTGCTCATTCTGCTTCCTGCAGCGCTGGTCCTCAGCCAGTTCCTGCCCGGCGCGGTCACCCCGCTGCTGATGGCAGGCGGCCTGTTCCTGTGCGTCGAAGGCGCGGAAAAGCTGCTGGAAAAGCTCGGCGGCGAAAAGCACGGGGAGACGCTGGAAGACGTAATCACCGACACCGAGGCGCTCGAAAAGGAGCGCACCACCGGCGCGATCCGCACCGACCTGATCCTTTCTGCCGAAATCATGGCGATAGCCCTGGCCGAAGTGGCGACTGAGCCCCTGCTTAGCCGGGCGATTATCCTTGCCCTGGTGGGGGTCGTCATCACCGTTGCGGTCTACGGGGTGGTAGCGCTGATCGTGAAGATGGACGACATCGGCCTGCATCTGGTCCGTAACCGCAATACTGCGTTTGAGAAGAAGCTGGGCGCTGGCCTGCTTCATGCCATGCCGCGTATCCTTACCCTGCTGTCGGTGGTCGGTACCGCCGCGATGCTGTGGGTCGGCGGCGGGATCATCATCCACGGCCTGCACGAACTGGGCGTCCACGGCCCGTCCGACTTGGCCCACGCGGTGCAACAGGCGGTTGAGGTAAACACCGGCTCGCTGGGCGGCGTGCTCGGCTGGCTGTCCTATGCCGTGGCTTCAGCGATTGTTGGCGTTGTGCTGGGCGCAATTGTCGCGCTCGTGCTCCATGCCGTGCAGAAAGCGCGCGGCAAGGCGGCGCATTAAGGGAGCCGCGCCAGCAGGTCCCGGGCGAACAATGTCAGGGTATCGTCGCGGGCGCCCATGACCACGACGCGGTCGCCGGGGCGGGCCATTTCCACGATCCGGTCGGCGCAAGCCTCGCGGCTGGGGATATATTCCGCGCTGCCGCCGGCTTCACCGATCAGGCGGACGATCCGCTCGCTGCCCTCGCTGCGGTCGACCGTGCCGCCGAAATAGACCGGGTCGCACAGGATCGTCACGTCCTCTGGACCGAGCAGACGGGCGAAAGTTTCGGCCAGCTCATGCCCCATCTGGCGCAGCGGGCCATAGCCGTGCGGCTGGAAGAACGCGATCACGCGGCCCGGTTGGGCCTTGAGCGTGTTCAGCGTAGCGGCGCACTTTTCCGGGTTGTGGCCGAAATCGTCGATCACGGTCACGCCCGAGGGGCTGGTGCCGATCACGTCGAAGCGGCGGGCGAGGCCGGCATAGCTGCCCAGCGCGGCCACGGCCTCTGCCACCGGCACTCCGGTCGCATTGGCAGCGGCAATCGCGGCCAGCGCGTTCGACAGGTTGTGCAGCCCGGGAACCTGCAATTTCAGTTCATGGTGCGAGGCATCGCGGCGGTCGATCAGGCTTGCAGAGATGGCGAACGGTCCTTCGACCACACTGCCTTCAACCACGCCGATCTGCGCGACCGGATTGTGGATCGCATAAGTGATCGAGGGGGTATAGGTGGGCAGCAGCAAGCCTGCCTCATGATCGTCCAGATTGACCACTGCGGTGTCGCAAACCCGCAGAAAATCGCCGAACAGCTGGCGCAGCTCATCCATCGACTTGTGATCGAGGCTGACGTTGAGCAGTACCGCAACGCCGGGCTGGTAAAGCGCAATCGAACCGTCGCTTTCGTCGACTTCGGAAACGAATACGCCGCCGCTGCCGACCCGCGCGCTGGCGAAGGGTGCGTCGGGCGTGGCGTAGTTCTTCATCACCGCGCCGTTCATGATCGTCGGGTCGCGGCCCGCCTGGTCCATGATCCAGCCGGTCATGCCGGTGCCGGTGCTTTTTCCGCTGGTGCCGCCG
>CAZNBX010000228.1:0-3098 GCA_964571305.1 uncultured Novosphingobium sp. | reverse complement strand
GGCCAAGGGGATCGAGCCGCAGACGCGCAAGCTGTTCGAGGTTTGCCGCCTGCGTTCGGTGCCGATCATCACCTTCGTCAACAAGATGGACCGCGAAGGCCGCTCGGTCTTTGAAACGCTGGATGAAGTCGCCGATGCGCTGGCGCTCGACGTTTGCCCAATGTCCTGGCCAATCGGCATGGGCGGCGAATTCCAGGGCGTGCTCGATTTTGCCACCAACACGATCAGTCGCCCGGAGGGTGACAGCCGCGAATTCCTCGGCAAGCGTGAACCGGCCAGCGACATTCCCGCTAACATTGCCGAAGAGATCGAGCTGGCCCAAGCTGGTTACCCTGAATTCGATCTGGAAGCCTATCGCCACGGCGACCTGACGCCGGTCTATTTCGGTTCCGCGCTGAAGAACTTCGGCGTGGCCGAACTGATCGACGCGATTGCCAAATATGCCCCGCCGCCACGTCCGCAGGCCAGTGAGCAGGGCACGATCAATCCGGAAAACAAGGAAGTGACCGGCTTCATTTTCAAGGTCCAGGCCAACATGGACCCGAAGCACCGCGACCGCATCGCCTTCATGCGGCTGGTATCCGGCACCTTCAAGCGCGGGATGAAGCTGACCCCGTCCGCGCTGGGCAAGCCGGTGGCGATCCATTCGCCGATCCTGTTCTTTGCCCAGGACCGCGAAATCGCCGACACGGCCGAGCCCGGCGATATCATCGGCATTCCCAACCACGGCACGCTGCGGGTGGGTGATACCCTGTCGGAGAACAACAAGGTCCGCTTTACCGGCCTGCCCAACTTCGCTCCGGAAATCCTGCGCCGCGTCGCGCTTAAGGACCCGACCAAGACCAAGCAATTGCGCAAGGCGCTGGACGACCTGTCCGAAGAGGGCGTGATCCAGGTGTTCTATCCCGAACTGGGCGGGCAATGGATCGTCGGCGTGGTCGGCCAACTGCAGCTCGACGTGCTGATTTCGCGGCTCGAAGCGGAATACAAGGTGCAGGCGATGCTGGAAGCAGCGCCGTTCGATACCGCGCGCTGGATCAAGGGACCGGACGCCGCGCTCAAGCAATTCGCCGATTTCAACAAGAGCAACCTGGCCAAGGACCGCGACGGCGATCCGGTGTTCATGGCGCGGTCGAGCTGGGATGTCGGCTATCAGCAGGAAAAGAACCCCGACCTGGTCTTTTCGGCGACCAAGGAGCGCTAGGCACCGCCAGCCGCTTGCCCCGTCGCCGGGGCGTGCCTAAGCTGGCGGGATCCATGAAGCTTACCGTCGCCAGCTACAACATCCACAAGGCCGTGGGCCTTGATCGGCGGCGCGATCCCGAGAGGATCCTGGCGGTATTGCACGAGATCAACGCCGACGTCGTCGCCTTGCAGGAAGCGGACCGGCGCTTTGGCAAACGCGAGACCGTGTTGCCGCGGGATATGCTGGACGACCTGTCGCATTACCACGCGGTGCCGCTCAACCACCGGCCCGATTCCATCGGCTGGCATGGCAACGCCCTGCTGGTGCGCAAGGGGATCACGGTTGCGACAGCGGGCGTCGTGCCGCTGCCGACGCTGGAGCCGCGCGGGGCGGTACGGGCCGACCTGTTGGTCGAAGGCAAGCGCATTCGCGTCGTCGGGATGCATCTTGACCTGTCCGGCCTGCGCCGCCGCCAGCAGCTACGCACGATCCTGGACCACGTGGGCGATTGCGGACCGGCTTGCCCCGCTGTGTTGATGGGCGATTTCAACGAATGGGCGATCCATGGTGGGTCTTGGCAGGAATTCCGCGACCCGTGGCGGGTGCTTTTTCCCGGCCGCTCATTCCCTTCGCGCCGTCCGGTGGCCCAGCTCGACCGCATCGTGATCACCCCGGAATGGGCGGTCGACAAGGCCCACACCCATCACAGCGCTTTGTCCGCGGTTGCGTCGGATCACCTGCCGGTGGTGGCGCACTTGGGGCTGCCTAAAAAATAGGCAATTGCGTAATCCTTGAGCGCCGCCATTGATCCAAGTGAAGCCTGATCACGCCATTACTGTTGAATTAAAACGATAATCCGTAACTGGCACGGCCTTTGCTGTGTATCCCCTGTCGGCGCGGTGCCGGCCAAAATTACACAGGGGACCGGCATGAAATTCATCATCGCCATCATCGAGCCCTTCAAGCTCGACGAGTTACGCGATGCGTTCTCGGCGCTGGGCGTGGCGGGCATGACCGTTTCAGAGGTCAAGGGCTTTGGGCGGCAAAAGGGCCAGACCGAGATTTATCGCGGCGCGGAATATTCGACCAACATGCTGCCGAAGGTGAAAATCGAGCTTGCCGTCAGCGACGCGCTGGCCGGGCAAGTGGTCGAAACCATTCAGCAGAGCGCCAGCACCGATTCCATCGGCGATGGCAAGATCTTCGTGCTCGACCTGGCTTCGGCCACGCGCATCCGCACCGGTGAAACCGGAGACACCGCGCTCTGATGCGCCGGTAAACAGGAGGACAATCGCAATGATCCGCAAATTCATGCTTGGTCTTGCAGCAGCCGGGGGCAGCCTGATGGCAGCCGGCACTGCCTGGGCCCAGGAAGCCGCCGCGCCTGCGGCAGAAGCCGTCGTCGACAAGGGCGACACGGCCTGGATGATGACTTCGACCCTGCTGGTTCTGTTGATGATCCTGCCAGGTCTGGCGCTATTCTAGGGCGGTCTGACCCGCACCAAGAACATGCTGGCCACCATGACCCAGATCGGCGCGGCCGACGCCCGCTGATCATGATCTTCCGCAAGGGCCGGGTTCCGCAGGGAATCCGGCCCTTGCGCTTTCCAGAAGGAGTTTCTCCATGGCGCTGTCGGCCATCGCGCTGTGTTCGCGCGCGCTGTTGAAAATCGGTGCCGCCACCATCGCCTCGTTCGACGAGGGGTCTGCCGAGTCCGAGGTGGCGGCCAATCTTTATCCGTCGCTGCGCGACGCGTTGCTGTCGGCCCATCCGTGGAACTTCGCCACCGGCCAGATCAGCCTGCCGCGTCTGGCGGCGTCGCCGCTGGCCGATTACGCCAACGCCTTTCAATTGCCCGCCGATTTCCTGCGGGCGCTGTCGGCGGGCATCGGCGGCCAGGGCTATGGCGTG
>CAZNBX010000227.1:0-3099 GCA_964571305.1 uncultured Novosphingobium sp. | reverse complement strand
GGGGGGCGATGGAGAACAAGGGGCTCAACGTCTTCAACACCCGCTACATCCTGGCCGATCCCGAAACCGCTACCGACATGGACTATGACGGGATCGAAAGCGTCGTCGCCCACGAATACTTCCACAACTGGTCGGGCAACCGCGTCACTTGCCGCGACTGGTTCCAGCTGAGCCTGAAGGAAGGCTTCACCGTGCTGCGCGACCAGTTGTTCAGCCAGGACATGGGCAGTGCGGCGGTTAAGCGGATCGAGGACGTGCGGTTGCTGCGCGGCGCTCAGTTCCCCGAGGATTCGGGCCCGCTGGCTCATCCGATCCGCCCGGATTCCTATCAGGAAATCTCGAACTTCTATACCGCGACCGTCTACAACAAGGGCGCGGAAGTGATCCGCATGATGCGCACCCTGGTCGGGCCAGAACGGTTCCGCGCCGGGACTGACCTCTATTTCGCGCGCCATGACGGCGAAGCGGCAACCTGCGAGGATTTCGTCCGCGCGATTGAAGACGGGGCGGAGATCGACCTCGCCCAATTCCGTCTTTGGTATTCGCAGGCCGGCACTCCGCGCGTGACTGCGCGGCTGACGCATGATGATGGGGTCGCGAAGCTGACGCTGGCCCAGCAGGTGCCCGCCACTCCCGGCCAGCCGAACAAGCAGCCAATGGTGATCCCGCTCCGCCTGGCCCTGTTCGATCCCGCGACCGGGCGGCACGACGGTGAAAAGCTGGTCGTTTTGGACCGCGCCGAAATGGAGTTCGCCTTCCCAGGCTTTACGGCGCGCCCGGTCCTGTCGCTCAACCGCGGTTTCTCGGCTCCGGTCTCGATCGACGCGGACACCAGCCGCGACGACTTGATCTTCCTCGCCGCGAACGACGACGATCCCTTCGCCCGCCATGAGGCCTTTCAGCAGCTCGCGGTCCAGCACCTCCTGGCCGAGGTGGCCGGACAGGCCGACCCCGCCGGGCGCGATGCGATCTGCGCCGCCTTTGCCCGGATCGTGGCGGACCCGGTGCTGGATGACCTGATGCGCGGCGAACTGATGATCCTGCCGGGCGAGGCCTATCTCGCCGAGCAGGTCGAGGCGGCGGACCTGGTTGCGATCCGCACGGCACGCGAAGCGCTCAAGGCCCACCTTGGCACGCAGTTGCGAGATTCGCTCCTGGCGCTTCATGCGCGGGCCAGTGCGGTGCCTTACGATCTCTCCGCAGCTGCGCGCGGCGCGCGCAAGGTCAAGACCCAGGCGCTCGCCCTGCTGGCGGCAGGAGTACCGGAACTGGCGGCGCAGCTGGCTGCGGCGCAATTCGACGCGGCGGACAACATGACTGACCGTCAAGGCGCGCTGATGGTCCTGTGCGGGCTGGAAACCCCGCTGCGCGAGGACCGGCTCGCCGCTTTCCACGCGCGCTATGCCGGCAATGCCCTGGTGATCGACAAATGGTTCTCGCTCCAGGCTGGTTCGCTGCATCCCGAAGTGCTCGGGCACGTTCGCGCGCTGGCGTCGCATCCGGACTTTACCCTGACCAATCCCAACCGGGTGCGGGCGCTCTACATGGCGGCAGCGGTCAACCCGGGGGCGTTCCATGCCGCTTCGGGCGATGGTTATCGGATGGTCGCCGACCTGATCATTGCGCTCGATCCGATCAATCCGCAGACCGCTGCGCGGTTTGTCGCGCCGCTGGGCCGCTGGCGCCGGATCGAACCGCACCGCGCCGCCCTGATGCGTGCCGAGCTGGAACGGATCGCGGCCCAGCCCGGCCTGTCGAAGGATACGCTGGAACAGGTGAGCAAGAGCCTTGGCTGAACCGGTTGAAGTGATCCGCGCCGTCAGCCTGGGCCAGGTGCCGCACGGCTTTCTCGGCCGCAGGGGCGGGGTCTCAACCGGAGTCGTTGCCGGGCTCGACATGGGCCTGCGCGGGATGGACCCGGCCGATCCGGCACTCGACGCAGTGCGAGAGAACCGCCGCCGCGGGGCCGAAGCGGTCCTTCCTGGGGCGCGGCTGTGCGGGGTCTACCAGGTTCACGGCGCGGATTCCGTCGAAGCGGGCGAATGGGCTGAGGTCGATCGTCCCCATGCCGATGCACTGGTGACCAACCAGCCTGGCGTGTTGTTGGGCATCTTGACCGCGGATTGCGCGCCGGTGCTGTTTGCCGATCTCTCCGCCGGTGTGATCGGCGCGGCCCATGCCGGGTGGAAGGGGGCAGTGGCGGGCGTGACGGATTCGACCATCACCGTGATGGAACGGCTGGGTGCGAGCCGCGCGAACATCGTCGCGGCGATCGGGCCGTGCATCGCCCAGGCCAGCTATGAAGTCGACGGCGGCTTTCGCGACCGGGTCCTGGCCGAGAGCGCTGACAACGACCGCTTCTTCATCACCGGCGCGCCGGGAAAATGGCAGTTCGATCTGGAAGGCTATGTCGCGGCGCGTCTGGAGCGGGCCGGAATTGCCGGGATTGAGCTGCTGGGGCTGGATACCTATGCCGATGAAGAACGCTTCTTTTCCTTCCGCCGCGCTACCCATCGCGGGGAAGCGGACTATGGCCGGCAAATGTCGCTGATCGGGCTTGGCTGACCGCACTTGTGCAATCCTGTGCAGTCTTGCGCAAATTGACAGTTGGCAGGGCGAGGCTTCGCGTCTATCAGCCCTGCCAAATCGTCTGCGCAGGCTGCATCTTGCAGCACGGAGGCGGTTCGCATAGGGGCTTCCTGAGCAAATTTTGAGGGGGTCGTTCCCGGAGCGCGTTGCGCAACAGGGCGGCCAGAACGACAGGATCGGTTCGACCATGGCACAAGAGGCGAGCATCGACACTCCGACCGTCCAGGACGGTGAGGGTGTGCGGCGGCGCGATTTCATCAACATTGCAGCGGTCAGTGCGGCCGGTGCGGGCGGCATTGCCGTGCTCTATCCCCTGATCAGCCAGATGGCCCCTTCGGCCGACGTGCTGGCGCAGAGCTCGACCGAGGTCGACATTAGCGCGGTTCAGCCCGGACAGGCGATCAAGGCGATCTTCCGCAAGCAGCCGGTGTTCATCCGCAACCTCACTCCGGTGGAGATCGAGGAAGCGAACAAGGTGGACGTCTCGTCGCTGCGCGATCCGCAGACGCT
>CAZNBX010000226.1:0-3108 GCA_964571305.1 uncultured Novosphingobium sp. | reverse complement strand
ATAGGCCTCCATCCCCGGGCGGCCCGCCTCGATCGCTTCGGCGCGGCCGCCGCACATCACGGTCAGCTGGCCGTTCTCGGCCCCTGCCTGGCCGCCGGTGACCGGTGCGTCGACGCAGTGCACTTCCAGGTCGCGCGCCTCGACCGCGATCTGGCGCGCGATTCGGGCTGAAACCGTGGTATGGTCGATGAAGGTCGCGCCGTGGCGGATGGTTGAGAAGACGCCGGTCGGGCCAAGCACGACGTCGGCCAGGTCATCGTCGTTGCCGACACAGGTGAGGACCACGTCAGCACCTTCCGCCGCTTCAGCCGGGCTGGTGGCGACACGGGCCGCAAGGCCGGGATTGGCTTCCTGCCAGCGCGCGGCGCGCTCCGGGCTGCGGTTGTAGATCGTCAGGCGGTGTCCGGCATTGCCGATGTGGCGGGCAATCGCCCCGCCCATTACGCCCAGGCCCAGGAAGGATACGTTGATCGGTGTCGTCATGGCGGCGATGTGTAGCGTCTTTTTGGTCAAAGCAAAGCGGGCTCGGCCAAAGCAATTGTGTGTTTCCCCGCCTGCCGCTTTGCGTTACGGCACATGGTCTATGACCGGAACCGTCGAAACCCTGGCTGAACAGCTGACCATCGAGGATGTGCGGGCCGCTGCCGCGCGCATCAAGGGCGCCGTGGTGCGCACCGATTGCGATTACAGCAGGACGCTCAGCGCGATTACCGGGGCCGAGGTCTGGCTGAAGTTCGAAAACCTCCAGTTCACGGCAGCCTACAAGGAACGCGGCGCGCTCAACGCGATGCTCCAGCTGACCGAGGAACAGCGCAATCGCGGCGTGATTGCAGCCTCGGCCGGCAATCACGCGCAAGGCCTGTCCTATCACGGTAGCCGCTTGGGCGTGCCCGTCACCATCGTGATGCCGCGCACCACCCCGACGGTGAAGGTGATGCAGACCGAAGCGGTCGGCGGCAAGGTGGTGCTGGAAGGCGAAACCTTTGACGAGGCCTATGCCCATGCCCGCGCGATGGAGCGGCAGCTGGGCCTGACTTTCGTCCACCCGTTCGACGATCCGCACGTGGCCGCGGGGCAGGGCACCGTCGCGCTGGAAATGCTGGAAGACGTGCCGGACCTCGATATGCTGGTCATCCCGATCGGCGGGGGTGGCTTGGCATCGGGCATGGGCGTCGCGGCCCGCGCGCTCAAGCCCGACATCGCCCTGGTCGGGGTCGAGGCAGAACTCTATCCGTCGATGTACAACCGGCTCAAGCACAACGAGCTGGCTTGCGGCGGTGATACCCTGGCGGAAGGGATCGCGGTCAAGGAGCCCGGTTCGTTCACCAGCCGCACCCTGCGCCGCCTGATCGACGATATCGTGCTGGTCAACGAAAGCTCGCTGGAGCGTGCGGTTTCGCTGCTGTTGCAGATCGAGAAGACCGTGGTCGAAGGCGCCGGTGCCGCTGGCCTCGCCGCGCTGCTGGCCCATCCTGGGCGCTTCAAGGGGCGCAAGATCGGAATTCCGCTGACCGGCGGCAACATCGATACCCGCCTGCTCGCCAACGTGCTGCTGCGCGACCTCGCCCGATCGGGCCGTCTCGCCCGCTTGCGGCTGGTCCTGCAGGACCGCCCCGGCGCGCTGTTCAGCGTGATCCGCGAATTCGACCGGCACAACGTGAACATCCTCGAAATTTACCATCAACGGATCTTCACGCACCTCCCGGCCAAGGGGCTGACAGCCGACATCGAATGCGAAGCGCGCGACCGCGAGCAGCTCGACGCGCTGGTAAGCACCTTGCGCGAAAAGGGTTATTCGGTCACCTCGGTCGAACTTAACTGATCGGCTGCAAACCGTTCCAAGGCGGGACAGGTGCGTCTCCGCGCAGTGCGCCAGTGTGCAAAATAACGCGCGGTTAACCGTGTTTCGTGGTTAAAGTTCTTTCAACTCCTGGCACCGCCATGCATACTGGTCCGCGTTAACCCAGCTCCAAGGATTGGTTCTTCGCGCGTGACGGCTCCCGTTCGTTTTCCCCGGTTCTTCGTCACGAGCCCTGCGCCTTGCCCTTATTTGCCGGGCCGGATGGAGCGGAAGGTCTTCACCGAGCTGAAGGGCCCCCACGCGGATGAACTGAACGATGCGCTGGGCCGGATCGGCTTTCGCCGAAGTCAGACCGTTGCCTATCGCCCGTCCTGTGCCGATTGCCAGGCCTGTGTTTCGGTCCGGGTCGTCGCGGGCGAATTCCGCGCCTCGGCCAGCCAGCGCAAGGATCTGAAGCGCAATTCCGACCTGATCGCCGCGGTCTGCCGCCCATGGTCGACCGCCGAGCAGTTCGACCTGTTGCAACGCTATCTCGGCCAGCGGCACCCCGGCGGCGGGATGACCACCATGGACGAAAGCGATTTCGCCGACATGGTTGAGCATAGCCCGGTGGAATCCTGGGTGGTCGAATACCGCGAGCCAAACGCCGATGGCACCCCGGGCCGCCTGGTCGGCGCCTGCCTGACCGACCGCCAGGGCGATGGCCTGTCGATGATCTACAGCTTTTATGAACCCGATCACGAAGGCCGCACGGGCCTGGGCAATTATATCATCCTCGACCACATCCGCCGCGCGCGGCAGGAAGGCCTGCCCTACGTCTACCTCGGCTACTGGGTCGAGGGTTCGGCGCGGATGCAGTATAAGATCCGCTATCGCCCGATGGAACTGCTCGGCCGCAACGGCTGGGAACGGCTGGGCGATGAGGCGCAAGGCCGCCTGATTGCCTCTGCCGTCGCCACGCGGCGCGAAGCGGCTCCGCTCGAAGGCAGCACCAAGGACGGCGCGCACGGCCAGCAGGACCAGTACAAGGTCAGCGTCTGACATCTGCGCCGCACGCTGGTTCTAGGCTCGGCAGTTTGCTCTCTCCAAACAAAAACCCCTCCCCGCGCGGGCGGGAAGGGGTTTTGTTCTAGGTCCGGGGGGATCAGGCCGGGAGGCCGGAGATCGCCTTGGTTTCCATGAAGTCCTTCAGACCGGCAAGGCCGCCTTCACGGCCGTTGCCCGACTGCTTGTAGCCGCCGAACGGAGCGCCCGGGGTCGGGCCCCAGTTGTTGATCGCAACCATGCCGGCGCGGAGCTTGCCGGCA
>CAZNBX010000225.1:2823-3130 GCA_964571305.1 uncultured Novosphingobium sp. | reverse complement strand
GAAGGACTGGGCAATCGCCAGACCGCCATCGATCGGACCGAGGATCGCGCTGTCCGGCACCCAGACGTTGGTAAAGCTGACCCGCGGGTGGTCGGTCGGCATGTTGAAGGTCCAGAGGTATTCCTCGATGACCAAGCCTTCGGTGGGGTTCGGGACGAGGAAGCAGGTAATCCCCTTCGCATCACCATCCTTGCCGCTGGTCCGGGCGAAGGTCGCGCAATGCGTGGCGACATGCATTCCGGTGGTCCACATCTTCTCGCCGTCGATCCGCCAGCCGGGCACGCCATCGCGGGTTTCGCGCACGGCG
>CAZNBX010000225.1:0-2813 GCA_964571305.1 uncultured Novosphingobium sp. | reverse complement strand
GTGGGTCGCGTCGGAACCGTGATGCGGCTCGGTCAGGCCGAAGGCGGTCCGCTTTTCGCGGGCGAAGCCGCCGAGGATGAATTCGTCCTGCTGTTCGGGCGTGCCGAAATGCTCGAACATCGCAACGAAGGGAAAATTGCCGACGATCGAGTGTTCATTCTGCAGGTCGTTGTGCAGCCCCAGCCCCTTGGCGGCGAAGCGGTCGCGGATCACTGCCATCCACAGGTTTGAGCCATCCTTGCCGCCGTACTTCTTCGGCGCCGAAAAGCGCCAATGCCCGGCCTTGTCGGCGCGGATCGAAGCTTCGCGCAGCAGGGCTTCCCACTCGTGGCGTGGCAGGCCGCCATTGTCGAAATCGGTCCGCGCCCATTCGCGGCGATGGTCGAAGAAACGGATGTTGTCGTCCTGCTGCTCCAGCGGCTTGATTTCCCGGGCGATAAAATCGTCCAGTTCATCAAGATAGGCCAGCAGGTCCTGGGGGAGCGCAAAATCCATTTCAGTTTCCTTCCCATTTGGCCCGCGCATTAGCGAGGGCGGGGTATTTCGGCATGTCGGCGGCAAGTTTATCGAGCGTCATACGTCGCAGCCGGGCGAGCAAGCCCGGCGTCGAAAGATCGACTTTGCCAGCGAGCAAGTCAGCGGACAGCGCGGCATCAGTGGCAACTGGACCCTGCTCAATCTCGCGTGCCACGATGCCGAGGGCATTGCGCGCGACAGCCAGGTCGAACTTGCCGCGGCCCGAGACCAGCGGCTTGATCTCGCTGTTCAGCCATTCGGAAATGGCGGTGAGGATTTCCGCCCCGCTCGGTTCACCACTACCGGGTTCAAGCGGCGGATTGGCTGGCGGGAGTGGGCGATTGCGCTCTTCTTCCGGCGCAAGTCCTTCCAGCAGCAAGAGCAGGTCCAGTTCCTGCTCGGCCGTGCGGCGGGCGACGACGACCCGTTCAACCGAGCGGTCGTGACCGGCACGCCAGAAGCCGCCCATTTGCAGACAGCCCAGCGCCCACCAGAAAGTGCGATAGATCGTCCAGAAGCGGAAGCGGGCCGGATCGAACTTTGCCCCGCCCGCTTCCTCGTAGGCGGCGGCAAGTTCCTCGACCGTGGTCAGGCCATAGCCGGGACGGTCGGGCCGCGAAAAGCGCCACACGGTCATGCAGCCGAAGGCCAGGTCCTCGTGCCAGTCGCCAAGGTGCGCGAGCTCCCAATCGAGCACGCCCGTGACGCGGCCGTGTTCGAACATCAGATTGCCGAGGCGGAAGTCGCCGTGGACCAGACTGAGCGCAACCGGCGGCGGGATATTCGCTTCAAGCCAGCGTAGAGCCAGGGCGAGGATCGGCCGGTCACCGCCATAGGTGAGGAAGCGGCTGCGCAGTTCGGCAAGCGCTTCGGCCGTATCCATCACCGGGACCGGCACGCCCGTGCAGTCGGTGCGGTGCGTCGCGACCAGTTCGCGAGCAATGTCGCGGATCGCCACTTGGGGATCGGCTTCTGCCAGGAACGCGTTGGGATCGGGCGAGCCGGACAAGGCGCGCATGACATAGCCCGAACCGATGCCGTCGTCGGGCTGAAGCTCAACCAGAACTTCGGGCGCCATGACTCCGGCAGCCCGCGCCGCGCGGATTAGCGCTGCTTCGGCGGCATGGTCCATCGGACGACCGGCCATCATCTCCAGCGAAGGCGCGCGGCGCAGCACGCAGGTTTCAGATCCCGCCGTGAAACGCCAGCTTTCCATATTCGCGCCGCCGGACAAGCGCTCCAGACCCTCTGGCGCGGGCAAGCCGATACGCTGGAGGGCTGACGCAAGCCCGTCGGACAAGGAAATGCTCAAGGTCTGTCTCTCCCGCCAGTCTTCCCGGCTGGAGCGAAGAGTTAATCGCGCGATTAAACGAGTCAAGCGGGCAAAAGAAAAGGGCGCGAAGGAAATGTCCCTCGCGCCCCGATCCGTTTTGCCAAAAGGCGAAGATTACATCTTCTTGGCGGCTTCGTCGGCAGCAGCAGCAGCTTCCTTGGCAGCATCTTCGGCGGTCTTGGCAGCGTCGTCAGCAGCGCCCGAGGCGGCTTCAGCAGCAGCATCCTTCACGTCGGCAGCGGCGTCAGCGCCTTCCGATGCGGCGTCGGTGGCGACGTCCGAAGCGGCTTCCGTGGCGGTAGCTTCGTCAGCACCCTTCGAGCAGGCCGACAGAGTCAGGGCAGCACCGGCAACGGCAGCAGCGAGAATGATCTTGCGCATGAATTGAAATCCTTGAAAAGTTTGTGGACCACGCACAGACCCAAGGCTTTTGGACTTCGGAGCCTGCACGGAAAGCCTACCTTTGAAGTAGACTTCGCCCGCCATTTAGTTCCGTTGTTATAGCGATGCAAGCAAAGGATAGCGGCAATACGACAAGCCGTGTGAGCCGTGGTGGCCTCCTCGCGCGGCAAGCGGTGCCCACAGTCCGGTTTGGCCCGGGCCTTACCCTGCGACAGACATGCTGCTAGGCTTTGCCCATGGAGCCCAAGCAGCATCTCTACCTAGTCGACGGATCGGCCTATATCTTCCGCGCGTATCACCGCTTGCCGCCGCTAACCAATCCACAAGGGACGCCGGTCGGCGCGGTCTATGGCTATACCACGATGCTGTGGAAGCTGGCCGATGACCTCAACAAGGCCGACGGCCCGACCCATCTTGCCGTAATCCTCGACGCCTCGGGCACCAGTTTCCGCAACGAGATCTATGACCAGTACAAGGCCAATCGCCCTCCGCCGCCGGAGGACCTGAAGCCGCAGTTCCCCCTGATCCGCGACGCCACGCGCGCTTTCAGCCTGCCGTGCAT
>CAZNBX010000224.1:0-3131 GCA_964571305.1 uncultured Novosphingobium sp. | reverse complement strand
TCACCAAGTTCGGCAATCTCGCACCCGATTCGCGTGGATATGCGGCTTACGAATAACCGTTGTATAACAACGCGTTATACGAATATTTCTTGACTTGCGATTTTCCCGCCGTGTAGCAGCGGTTTTCTCCCGTTTTTTGAGTGATTGGAGTGCCCAATGGCGCGCGTTACCGTTGAAGATTGTGTCGACAAGATCCCGAACCGTTTCGACCTTGTCCTGATGGCCGCACAGCGTGCGCGCGAGATTTCCGGCGGTGCGGAACTGACCATCGAACGCGACCGTGACAAGAACCCGGTCGTGGCCCTGCGCGAAATCGCCGAGCAGACCGTGCGTCCGGAAAACCTCAAGGAATCGGTTGTCAGCTCGCTGCAGCGCGTCCTGCCGGACGACGATGACGAGATCGATGAAATCGGTTCGCTCAGCCAGTCGGCCGAAGCCCTGCGCATCACTGCCGCGGCTCCGGTGCGCAACACCTCGATCGGTGGCGACTACGAAGGCTGAGGCAGCTTGGACCTTTGCCCTTAGCAGGGCGACGAACGGCACCTCTTCGAGGGTGCCGTTTTCGTTTGGGTCAGGTGCAGGGGTAATTGCGCGCGAAGAAGTCGCCGATCGCCTGCTTCATGCTGGTGCGGGGACGGTGCGCTTCGGGATAGGTGCGCAGGAAGGCGAGCAGCTTGTCCGAACTGACCTTGGCACCCTTGGGCGGGCAGCTTGACGGGCGTCCCGCAGCGCGCTCGGCATTGAGCCGCGAACGGTAGGCTTCCCCGGCGGCTTCGCCTTCGCTCTTGAGCAGTTTGAAGTCCGAAGAGAACAGCGCCATCGGGCCCTTCGCGCGCAGCGCATCGGCCTTGGCCAGGAAGGCGGCGACGTTCATGTCGCCCGGGGCGGCCATTGACGGCGCGGCTAAGGACAGGCTGGCGATAAGGGCCAGGCTGATGCGTTTCATCGAAATGTCTCCCTCACTGGTGGCGGGCAACTTGACCGCGCCGTTCTTGCCAGCACATGAACCGCAATCGAGGGGAGATGTCCATGAGCAATGGCGGAGATATCATCGGCGACATCGCGCAAGGCGGCTTGCTGGCCCGCGCGGTCGAACCGGGTCATGGCGAAAGCCGCAGCGACGGTCACACGCATGAACTGGCCTGCCTCAATTGCGGGACGGTGCTAGTCGGCAGCCATTGCCACGAATGCGGCCAGGCGGCCCACGTTCACCGCACGATCAGTGCATTCTTCCATGACCTGCTCCACGGGGTGTTTCACTTCGAGGGCAAGATCTGGCGCACCGTGCCCATGCTGGTCTGGCACCCCGGGCGCCTGACGCGTGAATATATCGACGGGCGCCGGGCAAGCTATGTCAGTCCGATCGCGCTGTTCCTGTTCGTCGTTTTCTTGAGCTTCGGCGTGTTCAACGCCCTTGGCAGCCCGGTCGATTTCAACAACCGCGCCGCGCCGGGGCAGGTGACCGGAAGCCTCGCCGATGCCGAGACCGAGGCCCGCACCCAGTTGACCGATTACCAGCGCAAGCTGGCTGATGCTCGGGCCGGGCGAGGCGGCGATCCGGTCGCGCTGGAGCGTGAAGTCGAAAAAGCCCAGCAAGCGGTCGACCTGATCGGCGGTGCCCGCGCCGGGAATCTTCCCGCAGCGGCTGCGGCGGAAGGCATATCCAGCAAGCAGGCGGTCGAACGGCTGGAGCAAGCATGGCAGCATGTCCGCGAAAATCCCGAACTCGCCGCCTACAAGTTGCAGACCAGCGCCTACAAATATGCCTGGCTGGTCATTCCGCTTTCCGTGCCGTTCGTGTGGCTGCTGTTTCCGTTCAGCCGCCGTTTTCACCTTTATGACCACACGGTCTTCGTGACCTATTCGGTCAGTTTCCAGCTGCTGCTGCTCGCACTGGTCGGCGCGCTGATGGCCTCGGACGCTTCCGGTTTCCTGCCGGCTTTGCTGATCGCCTATGTGCCGTTCCACATGTATCGCCAGGCGCGCGAAACCTATGGCCTTGGCCGCTTCGGCGCATGGTGGCGCACGTGGTTCCTCGCGACCTTCGCGGTGGTTGTCCTGGCGCTGTTTGCCACCGGGCTGGCGGTCTACACCGCCGCCTGACGGCAGGGGGCGTCACGCCCCCTGCGGCGCCGTGGCGGCAAAGCGCTTGCCGGCCTTGGGCACGGCCGAACCCTTGGTCGGGGGAACCAGCGAGGGGCCGGTCGGATCGACCGGGCGGTCGATCTTGCCGTTCTGCAGCAGTTCCTGGATTTCGTCGCCGGTCAGGGTTTCATACTCCAGCAGGGCCTGGGCCAGCAGGTGGAGCTTGTCTTCCTGGGTCTTGAGGATGTCCTTCGCGCGCTTGTGCCCGCCTTCGACCAGGGCGCGGATTTCGGCATCGATCAGCTTGTTGGTTTCGGCCGACATCATGGTTCGCGCCGAACCGCCATAGCCAAGGTAGCCTTCCTGGGTTTCCTCGTACTGCAGCGGGCCCAGCTTTTCCGACATGCCCCAGCGCGTCACCATCGAGCGGGCGAGCGAAGTGGCGTGCTGGATGTCCGACGATGCGCCAGACGAGACCTTGTCATGGCCGAAGATGATTTCCTCGGCCACGCGACCGCCCATGGCTACGGCCAGCTGCGCGTGCATCTGGTCGCGGTGATAGGAATAGCGGTCGCGTTCCGGCAGGCGTACGACCATGCCCAGCGCGCCGCCGCGCGGAATGATCGTTGCCTTGTGGATCGGATCGGAAGCCGGTTCGTTGACCGAGACGAGGGCGTGGCCCGCCTCGTGATAGGCGGTCATCTTCTTTTCGTCCTCGGTCATCACCATGGAGCGGCGTTCGGCACCCATCATGACGCGGTCCTTGGCGTCCTCGAACTCCTTCATCGCGACCAGTCGCTTGCTGCGGCGGGCGGCGAGGAGAGCGGCTTCGTTGACCAGGTTGGCCAGGCCAGCGCCCGAGAACCCCGGGGTGCCGCGCGCGAGGACCGGCGAATTGACGTCGGGTGCGGTCGGCACCTTCTTCATGTGGACGGCAAGGATCTTCTCGCGGCCCTCGATGTCCGGAACCGGGACGACGACCTGGCGGTCGAAGCGGCCCGGACGCAGCAGTGCCGGATCGAGCACGTCGGGACGGTTGGTCGCGG
>CAZNBX010000223.1:0-3145 GCA_964571305.1 uncultured Novosphingobium sp. | reverse complement strand
GGCTTACACAGCCCGGACCGTCTGGTTTCAGGTGATGGGCGGCATGTCGGCCTTACCGGCGAAACAGCCGGTGCGCTGTTGGTCCGGCGCGAAAGCCGGAGCGGCTACACCCGCGATAACCTGATCGAAAGCGCGGGAATGAACGGTGAGACCCGGCAAATAGCCAAATGGCCCGGCGCGGCCTGCAATCCTGATTTTTGTGCCATCACACTGCGGCGCGGCGACAAGGATTGGCATCTGTTGATTGGCCGCGGCACCGATTACGTGCCGGAACGATCACTTGCTGCGGCCTGCGAGCGGGCGGATATTGTCATCGCGCCGCGCTATTTACCCACTTCGTGCCGCCCACATTGGTTCAAGGCTGATCGGCGCATGTTGGATCAAAGCGGCGGACTGACCATCGACCTGGCGCGCCGAGAAATTAGTACGGTGGCGCAGGATCAGGGTGAGCATGGCTGGTGGACGCCGGCTTTCGCAGACCGGGCTCCCAAAAACCAAACCTCACCCCATCCAACAGCGATCGCCCCGGATCAATGATAGCGACGCAGCAGGCCTGCCAGCTTGCCTTGCACGATTACATCACGGGCATCATAAATCTGGGGTTCGTAGGCCGCATTCGCCGGATCGAGGCGAACCCGGCCATTTTCACGGCGCAGATACTTGAGCGTCGCTTCCTCGCCTCGGACCAGGGCCACGACAATCTCGCCGTCCCGGGCAGTATCGGTGCGGCGGATCAGCGCATAGTCGCCGTCCAGGATACCGGCATCGACCATCGAGTCACCGGAAACTTCCAGCGCATAGTGATCCCCCGAACCAAGCAGGGCCGCCGGAACGGGGAGGGTGGCAGAGGTTTCCATCGCCTCGATCGGAACGCCTGCGGCAATCCGGCCGTGCAGCGGAATCTCGATAACGTCGTTGGCCGGTGCAGGGCGCGCTTCGGGCGGACGGACCACTGCTGCGGCCGCAGAATTGCTGTTCGCAGCCCGGGCCGGAGCCTTGGTTCCGACGTCTTCCGGTTGCCGCAGCACTTCCAGCGCACGAGCCCGATTGGGCAAGCGACGGATGAACCCGCGCTCCTCAAGGGCAGAGATCAGGCGGTGAACGCCGGACTTCGACTTGAGGTCGAGTGCTTCCTTCATCTCTTCAAACGAGGGGGAGACGCCGCTTTCTTCAAGGCGGGCCTGGATGAAGCGGATCAATTCGTGCTGCTTGCGCGTCAGCATGCCGGCATCACTCCATAGTGATCGGTCCGGAACGGAAATGTTCCTGCACCGTTCAGTGAACGAATGCGGAACAATTAAGCAACGTTTGAGAACAAGTCAAGCGCTTACGGAACGCCTATCCAAGCAGGAGGGCGCGGGTTGCGGCCTCGACATCTGCCTGACGCATAAGGCTTTCGCCGACCAGGAACGTGCGGATGCCGCTCCGCTCCAGCCTGAGCAGATCATCATGCCCTTTGATGCCGCTTTCGCTGACCAGAAGTGTGCCCTCTGGTGCCAGGGGAGCAAGCCGTTCCGAGATCGAGATGTCGGTGACGAACCGCTTGAGGTCGCGGTTGTTCACTCCGATCAGGCGGCTCTGGAGGCGCGCGGCGCGTTCCATTTCGGCCTCGTTGTGAACCTCGACCAAAACGTCCATCCCGCGTTCGCGTGCCGCCGCTTCGATCTCCGCCATCATGACGTCATCGAGTGCAGCGACGATTATCAGGATCGCATCGGCGCCAATCGCACGGGCTTCGACCACTTGCCAGGGGTCGACCATGAAGTCCTTGCGTAGCACCGGCAGGTCGCAGGCGGCCCGGGCGGCGATCAGGTAATCCTCGTGACCCTGGAAATAGGGCGCGTCGGTGAGGATTGACAGGCACGCGGCACCTCCCGCCTGATAGGCACGGGCATGGGCGGGCGGATCGAAGTCGGGACGGATAAGCCCCTTGGACGGGCTCGCCTTCTTGATCTCGGCAATCAGGGCGAAACCATCTGCAGCCTTGTTCCGCAGCGCAGCCTCGAAACCGCGCGGCGCCGACTGCCCGGCCGCGCGGGCGTCAAGCTGATCCAACGAAGCGAGCGGCTTGCGCGCGACGACCTCTTCACGCTTGGTGGAGCAGATTTCAGCGAGTTTGTCGGTCATTTCACAGTCTCTATCCAGCAATCCAGCAAGGCCTTGGCCAGCCCCTTGTCGAGCGCTTCGGCCGCTTCCTCGACACCTTCCAACCAGTCCTCAACCTGACCAGCGACGAGCAGAGCCGCTGCCGAATTGAGCAGGACCGCGTTGCGATAGGCCCCGGCTTCACCCATCAGTACCTGGCGCAGAGCCTGGGCATTGAAGGCCGCATCGCCGCCGCGCAGGTCTTCAAGCGGGAAGGGGGCAAGCCCGGCATCGTCAGGCGAAATCTCGGCGGGCAGCAGCGGGAGGCCGATGGTGGCGAGATAGCTCGGCCCGGCAACCGACAGCTCATCGAGTCCTTCAGCACCAGACACGATCATCGCCGCCTCGGTATCGAGCAATTGCATCGCATCGCGGTAGAGCGCGATCAGCATCGGATTGGCCACGCCGATCAACTGGCGGCGCACCCCGGCGGGATTGGCCAAGGGGCCAAGCAGGTTGAAGATCGTACGCTGCCCCAGTGCCTTGCGGATCGGCGCAACCCGCGCAAGCGCGGGGTGGTGGGCCTGGGCAAAGAGGAAGGCGATGCCGAGGTCCGGCAAGGTCTCCTCCGCCAGCTCCGAGGCGCGAGCCAGGTTGAGGCCAAGCGCTTCCAGCGTGTCCGCTCCGCCCGCCAGACTGGAAGCAGCCCGGTTGCCGTGCTTGGCAACGGGAACCCCACAAGCCGCCACAACAAGTGCGACGGCGGTTGAAACGTTCACGCTGTGCTGACCATCACCGCCGGTGCCGCATACGTCGATTGCCCCTTCCGGCGCCGCAACGTGCTTCATCCGCGCCTTCATCGCGCGGACCGCTCCGGCGATTTCCTCTGCCGTCTCGCCGCGTTCGGCAATCTCGATCAGGACAGCGGCGATCTCTTCGTCGGGAACGAGTCCGTCGAGAATGCGCCCAAACAGGTCTTCGCTTTCCGCCAGTTTCACGCCAGCGCCTTCGGCTCTAGGCCGGCGATACGGAGGAAGTTGGCGAGCATTTCGTGGCCGTG
>CAZNBX010000222.1:0-3145 GCA_964571305.1 uncultured Novosphingobium sp. | reverse complement strand
GCGACGTGCCGCTCGCCGCACGCCTGATGGAGGCAACGGTCAAGGCGGTGAAAGTCCCGGTCGCGGTCAAGATGCGGATGGGCTGGTGTCATGACAGCCTCAATGCCCCGGAACTGGCGCGCATTGCGCAGGACATCGGCGCACAGATGGTCACCGTTCACGGCCGTACCCGCAACCAGATGTACAAGGGTTCGGCCGATTGGTCCTTTGTCCGCAAGGTCAAGGACGCGGTATCGATCCCGGTCATCGTGAATGGCGACATTTGCGAGATCGCTGACGTCTCGGCAGCGCTGGATCAATCCGGGGCCGATGGCGTCATGATTGGGCGCGGTGCATATGGCCGCCCATGGCTGTTGGCGCAGGTCATGCATTGGCTGAAGACTGGCCAGGAACTGGCTGATCCTGCGCTGGAAACGCAGCTTGCAGTGATCCTCGAACATTACCAGGCGATGCTTGACCACTATGGGACAGATACCGGCGTCAAGATGGCCCGCAAGCACCTCGGCTGGTACACGCGCGGCCTGCATGGATCGGCCTCGTTCCGTAACATGGTCAACTTTGTCGACGATGCCGATGAAGTGATGCGCTTGCTGCGTGAGTTCTATGATCCGTTCCTGGACCGGGCGGCAGCCTGATGGACGAGGCCCAGCGCCAGCTTGCGAGCCTGCCGTTTGCAGTGCTCCTTCTGGCTCCCGGGCAACGCCTTGCCGCAGCGAATCCTGCTGCTGAACAGCTTCTTGGGCAAAGCTTCAGGAGGCTGCAGGGACGCTCTTTGGATGAGGTCCTGCGGTTTGAAGAACCACGCATTGCGGAACGGCTCGCAGAGGCGGATGGCCAGATTTCTGCCCGGGCGACTTCAATCGTTCCAATTGGACAAGTGGCGCGTCATGTCGACTTGACCCTTGCCCCGGTGATTGACCAGCCGGGGTGGCAAGTCCTGACCCTGGTCGACATCGGCGGGGCCGAGGCCTTGCGCGACGCACCGGCTGCAGGTGAGGGCGGCGTACTGCGCGCGCCGGAGATCCTCGCGCACGAGATCAAGAATCCGCTGGCCGGTATTCGCGGCGCCGCGCAGTTGCTGGGACGCAAGCTGGAAGGGAAAGACCTGGCGCTGACATCGCTGATTGCCGATGAGGTCGACCGGATCGCCAAGCTGATTGACCAGATGCAGTCGTTGTCGAGCCGGACCGCGCTCGATCTTGCACCGTGCAACCTCCATGAAGCGGTGCGCCGCGCCCGGGCGGTGATCGAAGCTGGGGGGAATGCACCGCCCATTATAGAGGAATTCGACCCTTCGCTGCCGATGGTCTTGGGCAATGCCGATGCCCTGGTTCAAGTCCTGATCAATCTGCTGGCCAACGCGGCCGATGCGACGCGCGAGGTCGAAGGCCGAAAGATCGTCATCCGCACCCGTTTCGCCAGTGGCCTCCAATTGCATACCACAGGTGAGGGGAAGACCCTGCGTCTGCCAATCGAACTGCGGATCAGCGACAATGGTCCGGGCGTTGCCGCGGACTTGCGGGACCACGTGTTCGAGCCTTTCGTCACGTCGAAGAAGAGCGGGCAAGGGCTGGGTCTCGCGCTCGTCCGCCGCCTGCTTCGCGACATGAACGGACGCATCAACCATGACCGCGATGAAAACGCGGGCTGGACCCATTTCCGGGTTCACCTGCCCGTAGCCCGGGAAGGGCGCAAAATCCTTCAAGGGGAAGCAGCATGAGCGTTCTGCTGGTCGAAGACGACCCTTCGATCGCATTGGTTATAACCGCCGCGCTGGAGGCCGAGGGCTTTCACGTGGACTGCTGCGATTCCATTGCCGAGCGTGATCAACTCTTGGCGCAGAAACCCTATTCCGCCCTGGTCACCGACGTCATGCTGACCGACGGCGACGGGATCGAAACGATCGGGTCGGTGCGCGATGCCGCTCCGCACATGCCGATCATCATCCTTTCGGCGCAGAACACGCTCGATACCGCGGTTCGTGCCAGTGACACCGGTGCGTTCGAATACTTCCCCAAGCCGTTCGACATCGACGAACTCGCGCGAACGGTGCGTCAGGCGGTCGGCAATGCCGAGGCGCAGCAAAGCACGGATGAGGAAACCCCGGTTGCCGCCCTGCCGCTGGTCGGTCGCTCGGCTGCAATGCAGGCCGTATATCGGATGATCACGCGCGTTTTGCGCAACGACCTGACAGTCCTGATCCTAGGCGAAAGCGGCACCGGCAAGGAACTTGTCGCCGAGGCGATCCATCAACTCGGGCACCGCAAGTCCGGGCCATTCGTCCCGGTCAATACGGCGGCGATTCCGGCCGACCTGATCGAGAGCGAACTGTTCGGTCACGAGAAGGGGGCCTTTACCGGCGCGGTCGCACGTCATGCCGGCAAGTTCGAGCAGGCCAGCGGCGGGACATTGTTCCTCGACGAGATCGGCGACATGCCGCTCGACGCACAAACCCGCCTGCTGCGTGCGCTCCAATCGGGCAAGATCCGCCGGGTGGGTGGGCGCGAGGAGATTGCGGTGGACGTGCGGATTGTCGCCGCAACCAACCGCGATCTTGAGCCGATGATTGCTGCCGGGACCTTTCGCGAAGACCTGTTCTATCGTTTGAACGTCGTCCCCATCACGCTACCGCCGCTGCGTGAACGCAGCGATGACATTCCCGCGCTGGCGCGGCATTTCCTGCAACTGGCCGCGGGCGAGGGTCTGCCGCGTCATAGCCTGAGCGACGATGCAGCGAACCTGCTTGCCCGCCAACCTTGGCGGGGCAATGTCCGCGAATTGCGCAACTTCATTTACCGAATTGCCCTTTTGGTTCGGGAAGACCGGATTGAAGCTGAGGCTGTCGCACCGCTGCTGCTTCAGGCCGCCAAATCCGAGCCACTGGAATCCGCGGCGGAATTGGGGCCCGCCATTGAGCATTGGTTGCTGCAGCAGCGGCCTTCGCCAGGAAAAGTCTATGACGAAGCGCTGGCTGCCTTCGAACGTCCGCTGTTCCTGGCAGCGCTACGCGAAACGCAAGGAAATCAGCTTCGCGCGGCCAGCCTGCTCGGGATAAACCGGAATACGCTGCGTAAGCGATTGACCGAATTGGGAATTGATCCCGCAGAACTGCAACGATAAATCCACTCCATTCTGTCGCAACCCT
>CAZNBX010000221.1:0-3145 GCA_964571305.1 uncultured Novosphingobium sp. | reverse complement strand
GACCTTGCCGGGCGCACCGACCTGCCAGGGCTCTATGCCGCGGGCGAATGCACCGAAAGCGGGCTGCACGGCGCCAACCGGCTGGCCTCCAACAGCCTGCTCGAATGCTTCGTTTTCGGCGAGGCGGCAGCAGCCGACATTCTTGCCCGCTGGGACAGTTTCGAGGCCCCGCCACCGGTCCGCGCCTGGGACGAAAGCCGTGTGACCGACAGCGACGAGGAAGTGGTCATCAAGCAGAACTGGACCGAGATCCGCCGCTTCATGTGGAACTATGTCGGGATCGTGCGGACCACCAAGCGGCTCGAACGCGCCAAGCACCGGATCGCGATGCTGACGGACGAGACCGAGGAATACTACGCCCATTTCCGCGTTTCGACCGACCTGATCGAACTGCGCAACCTGCTGCAATGCGCCGACCTGATCGTCCGTTCCGCCCTCACTCGCATGGAGAGCCGAGGGCTGCACTACACGCTGGACTATCCCGAGACCTTGCCCGAAGCGCGCGATACGGTGTTGGTACCCTGACGACGAAAAGGCCGCCTCCGCTGGGAAGCAACCTTTCCGTTTCATCTGACCAAACGTTTTAGCGGTCGCGCTGCGCGTTGTTCCCGCCCTGCTGCTGGTCCTTCTGACCGCCACCCTGCTGCCCCCCCTGCTGGCCACCCTGCTGCTGCTGTGAACCGCCCTTGTTGTCGCGGTCGCCTTGGTTCTGGTTCGGATTTTGGTTCTGGTTAGCCATGATGAGAACTCCTCTCGATTGGTCCTGCAAAGGCAGGGCACAGACCTAACCCACCGATTGATCTACAGGTCCCGCCACCGCGACGGACAGAGGCTGGCGCAGGACGAGGTTTTGGGTTCTAATGCGGGTTAGCAACACAAGAGCGGCAGAACGGCCGTCGCAACAAGGGGAGAGCCAAATGCCGCAGATCACCGCCAATGGCATTTCAATCGAATACGAAGCCTATGGGGACCCGAAGAACCCGCCGCTGCTGCTGGTCATGGGCCTCGGCGCACAGTTGACGCTGTGGCCGATCGAATTGGTCGATGCCCTGGTGGCGCGTGGCTATTACGTGATCCGTCACGACAACCGCGACATCGGCCTGTCGGAAAAGTTCGGCCTTGCCGGTGTCCCCAATTTCCGCCGCGTCGCCCTGATGCGGATGTTCGGACTTCGTGCCCGTCTGCCCTACCGCCTGACCGACATGGCCGACGACGCCGCGGCCCTGCTTGGCGCGCTGGGGATCGAAAAGGCCCACGTGGTTGGCGCGTCGATGGGCGGAATGATCGTGCAGTTGATGGCGATCCACCATCCGGACCGGCTGCTCAGCATGACCTCGATCATGTCAACCACCGGCAACCCCCGCCTGCCCCGGCCAAAGCCCGAGGCGATGAACGCCCTGCTCGATCGCGCCCCGGCCAATGCCACGCTGGAAGACGTGATCCCGATTGGCATCCGCGTCGCCCGGGCGATCGGCAGCCCGGCCTATCCGACGCCCGAGGAGCGCCTGCGCGAACGCATCGCCCGCGATTTCAACCGCAGCTTCTATCCGGAAGGGGCCGCCCGTCAGATCAGCGCGATCATGGATGACGGCGACCGGCGCAAGCGGCTGAAGCAGGTCCGGGTGCCGAGCCTGGTCATCCACGGCAGCGACGATCCGCTGGTCCCGGTCGAGGGCGGCCGCGACACCGCGGCACACATCCCCGGCGCCAAGCTTCTGGAGATACCGGGCATGGGTCATGACCTGCCGCTCGAACTGGTCGAGACGATCGCCGATGCCCTTGCGGAGCATGCTCATTAGGCGCTCCGCACTCTAACAGGCTGGGGTCAGAAGCCCCAGCCGAGCATCCGGCCGATCCAGATCAACATCATCGCACCGATGATCGAGCCAAGACAGCCCGCCCGGCTGAACCCTTCGCGTACGCCTTCGCCAGTGCTCCAGCTGCTGAGCAGGCCGACTACCAGCGCGCCGCCCACGCCTAGCAGGCTGGTCATGAACCAACCCATGTACACGTCACCGGGATAAAACCACCGCGCCAAGGCCCCGACCAAGAGGCCGGAAATGAGTGCGCCGATCAGGTTGAACATGGCTGGATAAGCTCCGTGGTTGCTTGATCGAGATAGGCCATGTTCGGATTGTCGCAAGGGTCCGCCCGGTTGCGCGTGGCAGGCCGGTCTGCGCAACAAGATTGCCCGCTCCGATTCTATCCTTGTCAACGCTCGGACAGGCCGTTTGCCCGGACAAATTTTTTTTCGATTCCATTTTTCGCCCTTGCACTTCGGGCGAGTGACGGATTTCCCGCGCGTCGCTGCAATGCGCTATCAGCTAACTGCTGCGACAATCCCCAGCCGACCGGTTACTTCAGGATTTACCCTCTTGCGCCTGAATCTGGATTGGGCACTATAGATAGTGGTCCAATGCTTGGGGGGACCTACTAGACCTAGTTTAAGCAAGCAGCGCGCGGTTTCGTGCAGCAGCTGCGGATTCGGTGTCTGGGGCAAGACCAAGACGAGTATCTGGGGACGAAATCGGGATAAGTTTTTCTCGTTTCGTTCCGCCCGTTCGAGTAGGATTGGCAGGCGCCACCCGATTCGAACGAAAGTGGAACATCAGGGCGGGGCATTTCCCCCGCATGCGACAGGATTGACGGGGGCGACACGTGGATTTCAGGAACGGAGACGAGCCGAGCATGGCCGAAGTAGAAGCAGCGCTGGCGGAAGGCACTCCTTCGGGCGAAGCTGCTGCCACCGAAGCAGTGGTGGGCAAGCTGGGCGCCGAGGCGCTGGCAGGCGCCCTGGCTGCTGCAGTGGCCCAGCCGGTGGATGACACCAAGGCGATCCACGAACGCCGCTTCGCGATCGAGGTCGACCACAGCCGCGATGCGCTGCTGACCGATTTCGGCAAGGACACGCTCGACGACCGCTACCTGCTGCCCGGCGAACGCTATCAGGACCTGTTCGCCCGCGTCGCGGCAGCCTATGCCGACGACCAGCCTCACGCCCAGCGTCTTTATGACTACATCAGCCGCCTGTGGTTCATGCCGGCCACGCCGGTCCTGTCGAACGGCGGCACCAATCGCGGCCTGCCGATCTCATGCTACCTCAATTCGGTGTCGGACAGCCTGGAAGGCATCGTCAACACCTGGA
>CAZNBX010000220.1:784-3151 GCA_964571305.1 uncultured Novosphingobium sp. | reverse complement strand
CCCGAAATGGCCTATTTCGAGTGCCTCCACGAAACCAAGCTGATCGTCGACCTGCTGTATGAAGGCGGCATCGCCAACATGCGCTACTCGATCTCGAACACGGCCGAATATGGCGACATCACCACCGGTCCGCGCATCATCACCGCCGAAACCAAGGCCGAAATGAAGCGCGTGCTGGCCGACATCCAGTCGGGCCGCTTCGTGAAGAACTTCGTGCTCGACAACCGCGCTGGCCAGCCGGAACTCAAGGCTGCCCGCAAGGCTGCCGAAGCACATCCGATCGAGCAGACCGGTTCGCGCCTGCGCGCCATGATGCCCTGGATCGGCAAGAACAAGCTGGTCGACCAGGAAAAGAATTGATCCCCTGATCGCTTCGGGGCAGACTTGCGAACCACTCGCAACTCTGCCCCGGAGATTTCGATGAAGAACTATCTGATCGGCGGTGCCATCCTGGCCGCCGCATTCGCCGCAACGCTTCCGCTTGAAGCCCAGCAGGCGCCCCAACGCCCCGGATCAAAGTCTGTCGCAGCGATTACTGGCGGCACTTATCAGGCGGACCCAAACCACACCCTGGTGGGCTGGCGCGTCGATCACTTCGGCTTTTCGCCCTATTTTGGCCTGTTCGGTGACATCAGCGGCACGCTGGTGCTCGATCCCAAGAACCCGCAGGCTGCCAAGGTCGACGTGACCATACCCGTGGCCAAGGTCACTACAGCCAGCGCAGGCCTGACTGCTCACCTACTCAAGCCGGCGGGCGAAAGCGGCAAGGCCGACTTCTTTGGCGCTGCCCCTGCCCCGGCGCGCTTCGTTTCCACCGCTGTCCACGTGCACGGACCAGACCAGGCGCACATCTCCGGCGACCTGACCCTCAACGGCGTCACCCGCCCGGTCGTGCTGGATGCCCAGTTCTATGGCGCGGGCAAGGCACCGGCGATGATGGGCGGCAAGGAAAACGTCGGCTTCACTGCCAAGGCGACGATCAAGCGTAGCGACTTTGGCGTGGGCTATGCCGTGCCGCTGGTCTCCGACGAAGTGACGTTGGACATCGCCGCAGCCTTCCAGAAGTAAGCGGAACCGGATCTAGCAAGGGCGTTTTACCAGCACCCTTGCCGGAGCCGTGCAAGCCTAGCGCATCTTTCCAAAGGCAGCGCGCAGTTCGGAAACGAAGGCTTGCGGCTGTTCCCAGGCGGCGAAATGCCCGCCCTTCTCCATGTCGCCCCAGTGGAGCAGATTGCGGTAGCTCCGCTCGGCCCACTTGCGCGGGGTCGGCAGGATTTCGCGCGGGAAGGCGCTGACCGCCACCGGCAGTTCAATCTCCTGCGGCGCGAAGGAACCGAAGCTTTCCCAATAAAGCCGCGCTGACGATGCACCATTGGCGGGCAGCCAGTAGAGCATGATGTTGTCGAGGATTTGGTCGCGGCTCAGCGCATCAAACGGTGAACCGGAATTGTCGGTCCAGGCCCACATCTTCTCGAAAATCCAGCCAGCGAGGCCAACCGGGCTGTCGACCAGCCCATAGCCCACGGTCTGAGGACGGGTGCGTTGCTGAGTGGAATAGCCGGAGTCCCATTCCTGATAGTGCTGCAACGCGCCGAGTGCCTTGAGCTCGGCCGGCGTGGGATTTTGCAGGTCTTCCGGCAAAGGCCGCCCGATCGGCATGTTAAGGTGAATACCTGCACAGCCAGCAACCTTTTGTACGCCAATGGCTGTCGTGACAGCCGAACCCCAGTCGCCGCCTTGCGCAACCCAGCGAGTATAGCCGAGCCGGGTCATCAGTTCGCCCCAGGCGCGCCCGATCTTTTCTACGCCCCAGCCAGTAGTCGTGGGTTTGCCGGAAAAGCCAAACCCGGGAAGCGATGGCAGGACCAGATCGAACGCCTGCGCCGGATCGTCCGGATTGGTCAGCGCCTCGATCACGCCCATGAATTCGATCACCGAACCCGGCCAGCCATGGGTCATGATCAGCGGTAGGGCACCCTTGTGCGGCGAACGGACATGGATGAAGTGGATTTGCAGCCCATCGATCTCGGTCGTGAACTGGCCCAGCGCATTGAGCCGCGCCTCGCAGCGCCGCCAGTCATAGCCATTGCGCCAATAGCCGACCAGCTCCTGCAAATCCGCCAGCGGCGTACCCTGCGACCAGTCCTCCACCGTTTCCCTTTCAGGCCAGCGGGTCAGGTCGATCCGGGTGTTCAGATCGGCCAGTTGGCTGTCCGAGATGGCCAGGGTAAAGGGCTGGATTGCGCTCATCTCTTATCCTCCCGTGGCCGCTTTCGATGCGGCGTCCACCTTGCTGCGGTCGATCATGGCCAGCGTGCTGGCCGGCCCCTACATCAGCGCCCGGCGCCGGGCGTACGAGCTGGCGGG
>CAZNBX010000220.1:0-774 GCA_964571305.1 uncultured Novosphingobium sp. | reverse complement strand
CTGCCAATTGCAATTTTTGTTTGGCGTCTTGCGCCGCCTTTGACGCGGCTTCGACCTTGCCGCGATCAATCATCGCCAGCGTACTGGTAGCCTTGGCCAGCAGGTTGCCCGCCTCGTCCTTCAGCGCACCTTCGTAAAAGGCGGTGCGCTTGCCGTGCTTGATCACCCAGCCCTCGGCAAAGACCGGGCCGGGCCGGGCCGGTGCGAAGAAGCTGACTTTAAGTTCCAGCGTCATCGGCACGATCTGGTCGCCAGTGAGGGCAATCGCGGCGTGGGCCATCGCGGCATCGATCCAGCCGGTGACAAAGCCGCCCTGCACCACCCCGCCGGAATGGCATTGCGCAGGCTTTGCCTCGTACTCCAGCACCGCGCGGCCCTTGGGATCGATCTCGACGATCCGGGTCAGGCCCATCTCTTCATAGAGCGCATTAACCACCGACATCAGATCCGCGCCGACTAGATGAAGGTCTTCAGTTCGCGGCGGATCGGATAGACGCTGCTCGGCGAAAGCTGGGTCATGAAGACCATGTGCAACTTTTCGACCGGATCGACGAAGAACGCGGTCGAGAACATCCCGCCCCAGTAATATTCGCCCACCGATCCGGGGATCATGTTGGCCGCCGGGTTGATGTTCACGGCAAAGCCCAGGCCAAAACCGACCCCGGCATTGGTCGCCTCGCTGAACAGCGATTTCGACCAGCTGGCCAGATCGCCGCCATCCGGCAGGTGATTCATGGTCATCAGTTCCAGCGTCTTGCGCCCGATGATCCGTTC
>CAZNBX010000219.1:1732-3157 GCA_964571305.1 uncultured Novosphingobium sp. | reverse complement strand
CTGGCAATCCCGCGCGAAAGCGGTTATTGCTGACACAAATGTAAATTGAAATGGGAGATGCAGGAGCGATGAACGCCCAAACGCCAATCGAGCAATGCCTCGACATGATCATCGTCGGGGCCGGGATTTCCGGCATTGGCATGGCTGTCCACATGAAGCGCGAATGCCCGGACAAGAGCTTTGTCATGCTCGACCGGCGCGAGCGCCTGGGCGGAACCTGGGACCTGTTCCGCTATCCCGGCATCCGTTCCGACAGTGACATGCACACCCTGGGCTTCTCGTTCGAGCCGTGGACCCATGAAAAGTCGATCGCCGATGGGCCTTCGATCCTCGAATACCTCGATCGGATCACCGACAAGTACGAACTGAACGAGACCCTGCGCCTTGGCCAGAAGGTGATCAGCGCCGACTGGGACAGCAAGACCGCGACCTGGACCGTGGTGACCGAAAGCGCTGACGGGCAGCACAGCCGCTACAAGGGCCGGTTCCTGTTCCTTGGCGCCGGCTACTACGATTATGACGATCCCTATGACGCCGGGTTCAAGGGTCGCGACAAGTTCAAGGGCCAGGTGATCCACCCGCAGTTCTGGCCGTCGGACCTCGACTACACCGGCAAGAAGGTGGTGGTGATCGGCTCAGGCGCGACTGCCGTGACCATCGTTCCGGCGATGGCCAAGGGCGGCGCGGCTCATGTCACGATGCTGCAGCGGACCCCGACCTGGATGGTCAGCCGCCCGGCCCGCGACGGCTTCAACAAGTTCCTGCGCCGCTTCCTGCCCGAAAAGGCTGCCTATGCCCTGACCCGGGCGAAGAACATCTTCATGCAGGACCTGACGTTCAAGCGCGCCCGCGTCGCTCCGGAAAAGGTCAAGGAGTTCCTGACCAACCAGATCAAGGGCCACTTGGGCGAGAACTATTCGCCCGCCGACTTCACTCCGCCCTATGATCCGTGGGACCAGCGCCTGTGCCTGGTGCCCGATGCGGATTTCTTCACCGCGATCAACGAGGGCAAGGCCAGCGTGGTTACCGACCACATCGACAGCTTTGATGCCAAGGGAATCAAGCTTCAGTCGGGTAAGCACATCGACGCCGACATCATCGTCACGGCCACCGGCCTGCGCATGACCTTTGCCGGCAAGATCAACTGCGCGGTCGACGGCAAGCCGGTCGATTTCGGCCAGACCTATTTCTACCGCAACTGCATGTTCTCCAACGTGCCCAACATGGCCGGGGTCTTTGGCTACCTCAACGCCAGTTGGACCCTGCGCGTCGACATCATCGCCGAATACCTGACCCGCCTGTTCAAGCAGATGGACGCGATCGGCGCGGTTGCCGCAACTCCGGCCATGGCCCCGGGCGAAGAGCCGGAAGTCGACGACATCTTCGATTTCTCCTCCGGCTACATCCAGCGTGGCAAGCACCTGA
>CAZNBX010000219.1:0-1722 GCA_964571305.1 uncultured Novosphingobium sp. | reverse complement strand
CAGGAATGCCCATGCCCTGCCGTGGCGGCTCAACCAGGAATACCGCAAGGACCGCGTCGACATGCGCCAAGCGCCGATCGACGATGGCGTGCTGCATTTCACCCGCGCCCGCGAAGTGGCAGACGCGTAGCATTCTCAGGCCAGGGCGGAACTGGTTTTTGAACCGATCCGCTCTGGCCACGCTTGTCGAAGCGACGTGGGCAACCTAACGTCGCCCGCATGACCGAACCTTCCCGCATCTGGAAAGCCGCCCTGCTCGTCATCGGCGACGAGATTCTCTCTGGCCGGACCCAGGACAAGAACGTGGCCCAAGTGGCGACCTGGCTCAACGTCCAGGGCATCCGCCTGGCTGAAGTCCGCGTGGTTGCTGACGATACGGCGGCGATTGTCGAGGCGGTGAACGCCCTGCGCGCCCGCAACGATTACCTGTTCACCACCGGCGGGATTGGCCCGACCCATGACGACATCACCGTCGATGCAGTGGCCGAAGCCTTCGGCGTCGGCGTGGTCATCCATCCCGAGGCACGGGCGATCCTGGAACGCTATTACGAACCGCGCGGCGGGCTGACCGAAGCGCGCCTGCGCATGGCCCGCGTTCCCGAAGGCGCGGAGCTGATCCCCAACCGGATGTCCGGAGCGCCGGGTATCCAGATCGGCAACGTTTACCTGATGGCCGGCGTGCCATCGATCACCGCGGGCATGCTCGACGCGCTGACCGGGACGCTGGAAGGCGGGCTTCCGGTGCTGTCGCAAACCATCGGCTCATGGGTTCAGGAAAGCGAAGTCGCGGACCTGCTGCGCCAGACCGAGCAGGACCACGACGGCTGCGCCATCGGCAGCTATCCGTTCTTCCGCGAAGGGCGGGTTGGGGCGAACTTCGTCGTCCGCTCGACCGACCCAGCCGTGCTGGACGCCTGCTGCGCCGCGCTGAGCGCCGGGCTGACCGCACTGGGTAGAGAGGCTGTGCCGGGCGGTGTCTGATCCGGTCATCGCCTTGGCCCTGCTGGGCGCAGCGGCGTCCTCCTCCGCCACGATTGAAGAGTTCGAGCGCACCCTCGCCGCGCAGGACAGCGCGACGGCGGCACTGGGCGAATGGTGCGAACGGCACAAGATCGCCGCTGCATCCTCGATCCGCGCCAGCGTGGTCGAGCGCACCAGCGATGCCGGGCCGGAAACGCGCACGATCCTGAACCTGGGCCCAAACGACCCGGTCGGCTACCGCCACGTCAGGCTGTCGTGCGGCCATGCGGTCCTGTCGGAAGCCTACAACTGGTTCGCGCCTAGCCGCCTCACCCCGGAAATGAACCGGGCGCTGGGTGAAAGCGACACTCCGTTCGGCAAAATTGCCGCGCCGCTGACCTTCCGCCGCGTCCGCCTGCTCGAAGAACGCGGCAGGGCCGAATTCTGCCCGCCCGACACGATCCTGATCCACCGCGCGCTCTTGCGCCTGCCAGATGGCCAGCCGCTGGCCTATGTGGTGGAATGCTACACCGCCGCGAACCTGAAGTTGGCGCGCTGAACCAGCCCAACGCACGGAACCTTTAGATCAAACAGAAAAGGGCCGGGAAGCGTGACGCTCCCCGGCCCTTTTCTTGTCTCTGGGAAGAGCTGGCTTAGGCGCCCTGCACTTCGGCCAGGTCGATCTTCAGGCCCGGGCCCATCGACGAGCTGAGGCCGACCTTGCGGACGTACTTGCCCTTGGCGCCAGCCGGCTTGGCCTTG
>CAZNBX010000218.1:2159-3159 GCA_964571305.1 uncultured Novosphingobium sp. | reverse complement strand
CACTTCACCGTCTGGCAGGACGACAAGAACGTGCGGACCAAGGCCCACGTGCTGGCCAACCTGCATTCCAAGGACGAACAGGTCGTCGATGCGCGCGGCGCCAAGCGTTGGTCGGGCGAGGAAGCCGATCCGCGTCCGAACATTGCCAGCGGCCACATTCCGGGCTCGCTCAATGTCCCCTTCACCGAAGTCTACAACGCCGATGGCACCTTCAAGGACCAGGCCGGCCTGCGCTCCACCTTCGAGGCGGCTGGGGTCGACATGGGCAAGCCGGTGATCACTTCGTGCGGCAGCGGCGTGACCGCCTGCGTGTTGATCTTCGCGATGCACCTCGCCGGTAAGGAAGACGTCGCGCTTTATGACGGCAGCTGGACCGAATGGGGCAACGATCCGGACACTCCCAAGGCGGTGAAGACGGCCTGATCGGCCACTTCCACACCCATGGCCAAGCATATTCCTGACGACGTAACCCCTGCTACCCGGCTGGTCACAGCCGGGCGGCGGGCGGATTGGACCGGCACTCCCGCCGAACCGGGCGCCGTGGTCAGCCCGCCGGTATGGCGCGCCTCGACCCACCTATATCCCGACAGCAAGTCGCTCCACGCGGGCAAGCCCAACGAGGATGGCCATTTCTATTACGGCCGGCGCGGTTCACCCACCCAGTGGGCATTGTCCGACGCGCTGACAGCGCTGGAACCCGGTGCGGCAGGCACGGTGCTATATCCATCGGGCGTCGCCGCACTCGCAGGCGCCCTGCTCGCCGTGCTGCGTCCCGGCGATGTCCTGCTGATGACCGACAACGCCTATGAGCCGACCCGCAGCATGGGGAACGGGTTGCTCAGCGACTTCGGCATTGAAACCCGCTGGTTCGATCCGCTTGATCCGGCTTCCTTCGCCGCCGCCATCGACGAACGATGCAAGGCGGTCCTGCTGGAAAGCCCGGGCAGCCTGACGCTGGAAATATGCGACGTGCCCGCGCTTGCCGCGGTCGCGCACCCGC
>CAZNBX010000218.1:0-2149 GCA_964571305.1 uncultured Novosphingobium sp. | reverse complement strand
GGCCCATGCCAATGGCCTGGCGGTCGTGCTGGACAATACCTGGGCCGGACCGCTCGGCTTCCCCGCGCTGGAACGCGGCGCCGACATCACGGTGATGAGCCTGACCAAGCACGTCGGCGGCCATTCCGACCTGATGCTCGGCAGCGCTGCCGCGGGTGAGAAATATTACGCCAAGCTGCGCCGCACTGCGCAGGCTTTGGGACAGGTGGTGTCACCCGACGATGCCAGCCTTGCCCTCCGCGGACTGCGCACCATGGGCCTACGGCTCCAGCAGGAAACCTCAAGTGTGGTTGAGCTTTCCAAGTGGCTGGAATCACGTGATGAAGTCGCGAAGGTGCTTTGCCCGATGCTTCCCGGCTCACCCGGCCACGAGATCTGGACCCGCGATTTCAGCGGCGGCTGCGGGCTGTTTTCGCTGGTCTTCAATGGCAAGGACGGCGCTGCGCGCGATGCGTTCATCGATGCGCTCAGCCTGTTCGGCATCGGCTATTCGTGGGGCGGGTTCGAGAGCCTGGTGACGCCGATCGATCCGGCCCATCTGCGCACTGCCACCCAATGGCCGCTGCCCGGAATGGACCAGGCTGACCGCTTTGGCGTGCGCCTGTCGATCGGGTTGGAAGGCACCGCCGACCTCAAGGCCGATCTTGAGCGCGGCTTGGCAGCATGGGCCGCGGCATAGGCTGAAACTCGGGCGGGCAAAGCTGACCTAATCCCCCGCAAAGGCTTTCTGACTGGCATCAAGGCTCCCCTCCCCGCATTCGGGCAGGATGGAACACAACTCTTCTCCAGTGGGAAAGGTCTGGCTCGTCGGTGCAGGCCCGGGTGATCCCGACCTGCTGACCCTGCGCGCCGCGCGCCTGATCATGCAGGCCAAGGTGATCGTCCATGATGGACTGGTCGACCCAGCGATCCTCGCGCTTGCCAGCCCCAAGGCCCGGCTAATCTCCGTCGCCAAGAGCCGCTCGCGCCACACGCTCCAGCAGGAAGAGATCAACGCCCTGCTGGTCCGCGAGGCGCTGTCCGGCCATGACGTGGTCCGGCTGAAGGGCGGCGATCCGTTCATCTTCGGACGCGGCGGCGAAGAGGCCGAGGATTGCCGCGCGGCCGGGGTCGAGGTTGAAGTGGTCCCGGGGATCAGCGCCGCGATTGGCGCTGCCGCGGCGGCACAGATGCCGCTGACCCATCGTCGCTCCGCCTCGATCGTCAGCTTTGTCGCTGGTCAGTGCAAGGGCCTGACCGAGCAAGACTGGACCGGCCTAGCCGGAAAGGGCCGCACCCTGGTGATCTACATGGGCCTCGCCACCGCCGACGCGATTGCCGAAAAGCTGATTGCCGATGGCCTCGCCCCGGACATGCCGGTCGCCGTGGTCGAGAACGCCACCCGCCCCGCCATGCGCGTCCTGCGTAGCCCGCTTGCCGGTCTTGGCGACGTGGTTGCGCGCCACAAGGTGAAGAGCCCAGCCCTTATCGTCATCGGCGAAGTCGCGGCCCAGCCCGCCGACGCGCCCCTTGCAGCCCTTGCCCTGGAGGCAATTCAATGAAGATACTGACCGGTAACGATCTCAAGACCGGCGCCGTAACCTGGTGGGACGGCGTCCAGTGGTCGCTCCATGTCGAGGACGCGGTTGACGTTGGCGAACACGCCGACACGATCCTCGCCCGCGAACAGGCCGCCCGCCGCGTCAACGCCGCCTATGCGATCGACGCGGTGAAGGACGAACAGGGCGTGCGCCCGGCCCACATCAAGGACCGCATCCGCGCGCTCGGCCCCACCGTCCGCCCCGACCTGACACTGAAGCCGGCCGATCCCGCTGCCGGAAACTGGGTGATCTGATGTACAAGTACGACCAATACGACCAGGCGATGGTCGATACCCGCGTCGAGGAATTCCGCGACCAGGTCCGGCGCCGTCTCGAAGGGCACCTGCCCGAGGAAGCGTTCCGTCCGCTGCGGCTGATGAACGGGCTCTACCTCCAGCTCCACGCCTACATGCTGCGCGTCGCGGTGCCCTATGGCACGCTCAATTCGGCGCAGATGAAAGTGCTGGGCGATATCGCCGACAAGTACGACCGCGGCTATGGCCATTTCACCACGCGCCAGAACATCCAGTACAACTGGATCAAGCTGGAAGACGCGCCCGATATTCTGG
>CAZNBX010000217.1:0-3161 GCA_964571305.1 uncultured Novosphingobium sp. | reverse complement strand
TCCCGACAGCGCGGAAGAAGAGCATGCCGCTGAACTGGCCCAGGGACCGGAAGCCGCGATCGGCGACGATCCGCTGGCCGTGGTCGAAGGTGAAACCCACGGCAGCGATGCCGATGCGGGCGAATACCTGAACCCCGAAGCGGCGGAAGGCGAAGAGTAAGCCTCTTCGCCCCCACCCGGGCAAAAGAAAGGCCCCGCCGGAGCGATCCGGCGGGGCTTTTCGTTGGTACTAAAGAGCGGGAAAGATCAGGACCGATTGGCCTCGTGCGCGGCAACGACAGCGCGCGAAACCTCGTGCATCATTTCCATTCGCGCCGGGATCGGCAGGCGTGTTTCGCCGATCATCACGGCCACGCCATAGGAGGTGCCATCCGGTGCGACGAACACCGCAACGTCGTTATATCCGGTCGCAGTCCCGCGCAGTTCCTGGCCGGTACCGGTCTTGTGATAGACCTTCCAACCCGCCGGGACGCCGCCCTTCAACCGGCGCGGCCCGCTGCGCGAATGGGCCATGATGTCGAGCATGACCTGGGTTGTCCCCGGCGACAGCAAGTCGCCCATCGCCAGTTGGCCGAGTGCCTTGGAGACGCCGGCCGGGGTCGCCCCATCCAGCGGATCGGCCACGTAACGCGCTAGCAGGGCCTGGCGCTGCTCCATCGGCAAGCGCTCGCGCGCGTCATTGAAGTTGTTGCCCTGCGCCAGTTCGGGCGTCCACTGCAGTCCCGCGATGCTGCTTTGCAGGAGACGCTCACCTGGACCGAAGCGAATGCCTTCCAGCCCGCGATCCTTGAGCACGCCGCGAACATGGTCGGGCCCGCCGACGGTCCACAGCAACTTGTCGTTGGCCAGATTGTCCGACAGCGACAGCGCATTCTGCAACAGGGTCTGGACTGGCAGGGTCAGCGAACCTTCCTCCAGCAAGCGCCAGCGCATCGGCTGATTGAACACGACAATGTCCTCGGGTCGCAGGGTCAGCGGCTGGTCCAGCCGAACCTTGCCCTGGTCGACCGCGTCGAGCACGCTGAGCGCGACCCACAGTTTGGACACGCTCTGCTGCGGGAAGAATTCATCCTGCCGCGCGCCGACCACCCAATCGCAGCCCGCCTGGGTCACCCCGATCCCAACCTTGCCCTGGAACGAGGCGGCGATACGGTTCAGGTCCCGCTGGAGAGCTTCGGGACGGGGCGCGCAGTTCGTCGCCTTGTGCGGAGTTCTGGCCTGAGCCGTTTTGATAGTCGCTTCGCCAAACACCGCAGTGCTGCCGGAAAGCTTGCCATAGGCCATGCCGATTCCCGCCAGCGCGGCGGCCCCGGCCAGGGCCATGCCCAGTCGCCGCAGCGGAAGCGCATGCCGGGGGTTCAGGCTGCTATTGAGAGTGGCGGGATCATCGCGCTTAAGTCGGGTCATCTTGGGACCGGAGAATAGGCACAGGCGCCGCGCAAGCCAACCGGCCGCGCGACAAGGCGTGCAAATCTCCCCAGCAAAAGCCTCAACGCTCGGCGTAGGCCATTTGTTCCAGTGCCCCGAACATGCCCAGCGCGCCAGGATCGCCGAAGGGCGACAGCTGGCTCATCATCACCCCGCCCACGCCCTTGACCGGATCGATCCAGTAATAGGAATTGAAGATGCCGGCCCAAGCCAGGCTACCCGGCGAGCGACCATGCGGCCCCTGCTCCGGATTGATCAGGAAACCAAGGCCCCAGCCGGTGTGCTGGTCGGGGAACGTGTCATAGGGTTGGGCAAGGTGCGGCATCGAGCTGCCCATTGCCCCGGCGCGCAGCGGGCCGACCTGATTGCGCGCCATTTCCGCCACGGTGTCCGCCTGAAGCACGCGCTTGCCGTCCAGCTCACCTCCGCGCAGCATGGCGCGGACGAAGCGGGCATAATCCGGCGCGGTCCCGATCAGGCCGCCGCCAGCATTGTGGTACTCCCCGCCGCCGAGGAACATCGGCTGGACCTTGAGCGCGCCGCTTTCATCCCGCACGTGGACCTGCGCCGCCCCTTCCGGCAGAGTATCGTGGAAGGCCGTCCCGGTCATGCCGAGCGGTTCGAAAACGTGCTCAGCCATGTAGTCGCCCAGTTTCTGTCCAGTCACCGCCTCGACCGCGAGCCCCGCCCAGTCGATCGCGACCGAATATTCCCAGCGGTCACCCGGATCGAACATCAAGGGCATCCGGATCGAATCCAGCGAACCCGGTGCAGGCATCCCGACCGCGCCGAAATATTGCAGGACTTCGGGATGGATGAAGAAATAGCCCAGCCCCGCCGTATGGGTCAGCAAGTGGCGCAGGGTGATCGGCCGTGCCGCCGCTCGCAGCTGCGGCTTGCCCTCGGCGTCAAAGCCGGTCAGCACTTGCGCATCGGCCAGATCCGGCACGACATCGCCAATCGGTGCATCCAGGCTCAGTCGCCCGGCCTCGACCTGCTGCATCGCCGCGACCGTGGCCAGGGCCTTGGTCATTGAGGCGATCTGGAACGGGGTGTCTTCCGCGACCGGGCGGTTGCTTTCGACGTCGGTCACGCCCAGCGCGCTGGAAAAGCGCACCCCGTCACGGTCAACGATGATCCCGACTGCACCGGGCAGATTGGCATTGGCAAAGGCCTGCTCGAACATTTCTCTCTCCCAAATTCCTGCCCGGACTGCGCGTCCGCGACGATCACGCATTGGCTAACGCGACTGGAGCCCTTAGGAAAGACAAATGGTCGATACGCTTTCCATCACGCTCGCCCAGTTGAACCAGTCGGTTGGCGACATTGCCGGCAACGCCGCAGCGATGCTGGCCGCGCGCGAGCGGTCGAAGGCGGCCGGGGCCGACCTGATCGTTTTCCCGGAAATGCAACTGATCGGCTATCCACCTGAAGACCTGGTGCTGAAGCCGGCGCTGATCGAGCGTGCCGCCGCGCAGCTGGATTCCCTTGCCCAGGCCACGGCCGACGGAGGGCCCGCAATGCTGGTCGGCTCGGTCTTCGTGGTCGACGGCAAGCTGCACAACGGCGTCGCTCTGCTCGACCAGGGCAAGGTCGCGGCGATCCGGCTCAAGCACGAGCTGCCCAATTACGGCACGTTTGACGAGATGCGGCTGTTCCAGTCTGGCCCTCTGCCGGAACCGGTGGTGTTTCGGGGGGTGATGATCGGCCTTCCGATCTGCGAGGATATCTGG
>CAZNBX010000216.1:0-3193 GCA_964571305.1 uncultured Novosphingobium sp. | reverse complement strand
GATGGAAGGCTATGAGGTGGTGACGATGGAAGAAGCAGTGCAGCGCTGCGACATCTTCGTTACCGCCACCGGCAACGAGGACGTAATCACCGCCGAGCACATGAAGGCGATGAAGCCGATGAGCATCGTCTGCAACATCGGCCACTTCGACAGCGAGATCCAGATCGCCGCGCTCGACAACTACAAGTGGACCGAGGTCAAGCCGGGCACCGACCTGGTCGAGTTCCCCGATGGCAAGCAGATCATCGTCCTCGCCAAGGGCCGCCTGGTCAACCTGGGCTGTGCCACCGGCCACCCGAGCTTTGTGATGTCGGCTTCGTTCACCAACCAGACGCTGGCGCAGATCGAACTGTTCACCAAGTCTGGCCAGTACAAGAACGAGGTCTATGTCCTGCCCAAGCACCTCGACGAAAAGGTCGCGGCGCTGCATCTCGAAAAACTGGGCGTCCAGCTGACCAAGCTGAACCAGAAGCAGGCGGACTACATCGGCGTTTCGCCGCAGGGTCCGTTCAAGCCGGAACACTATCGTTACTGATCACGATACCAAGCGAAGGGTCCCGGGCATGTCCCGGGACCTTTGTTTTCGGGGGGATGATGCGATGTCCCGCCTTGCCATTAAGCGCCTGCGCGCATAGCTGATTGGCATGACGCTTACCCCGACTGCGCTGGTCCTGATTGGCCTGTTGCTGGCCGCCTGGACCATGGCTGCCCTCTGGGCCGTGGCCAGCGCCCGCCTGCGCCAACGCAAGGCCGAGGCCGGCCTGCGCCAGTCGCGGCGTCTTGCCCGCCTGGTCGACGAAAGTCCCGCCGTTCCGCTGTTGGTCCGCGCCGATGGCCGGATCGAGGCACCTCAGCGCCTGGCCAATTGGCTTGGCCTTGATGCGGTTCCGCAGTTCCTGACCGAACTCGATGGTGAGCGGGTCGACGGCGGTGATGGCGGTCTCACGACAGAACAGATCAATGAACTGACCGAGGCGGTAAGGCGCTGTCAGCGGACTGCTGCGCCGTTCCGCATGGTCGTCACTCCGCGCGGTTCAACGCGGAGCCTGGCCCTGCGCGGGCACCTGGCCGACCCGCAGATTTCCCCGGGTGGGGCTGCACTGGTCTGGGTGTTCGATTTCTCCGACAGCGAAAGCGAACTGGTCCAGCTGCGCGACGAGGCGGCCCGCGCCCGCGAGGATTTTTTCGCACTGGTCGGTCTGATCGAGGCCGCGCCCATGCCGATGTGGTTCCGTGGGCCCAATGGCGACCTGCGCCTGGTCAACCAGGCCTATGTCGAGGCGGTTGCCGGACAGGATGCGCGGCAGGTCGCTGCCGATGGGATCGAACTGGTCGAAGCCGTCGACGGCCTGACCGCCAAGCAGATCGCTTTGCAGGCCGCCGCTCAGAACATGCCGATGGAGCGCATGGTCTTTGCCACGATCGACGGCCAGCGCCGGGCCTTGAAGGTCTCTGACTTGCCGCTGGGCGACGAGGGGGTGGCCGGTTACGCGGTCGACGTGGAGGAGATGGAAGAACTCGCGCGGACCCTGCGCGCCTTCCGCGATGCCCAGCGCAACATGCTGGATCAGCTGTCCGCCGGGGTCGCGCAGTTCGATGCCAAGCGGCAGATGACTTTCGCCAACCGGCCATTCCAGCGGATCTTCGCGATGAACGCGGCGGCGCTGCTCGACCTGCCAAAGTTCGACCGCTTGCTCGATATGGCGCGCGATGCCGGGCGCGTTCCCGAAGCACGCGATTTCCCCGCATGGCGCCGCGAGCGGGCTGGGTGGTTTATGGCCAGCACGCCGCAGGAAGAAGCCTGGATGCTGGTCGATGGCACGCACCTGCGCATCGTCGCCCATCCGCTGCCCGATGGCGGGCTGATGCTGATCGCCGAGGACCGCACCGAGCAACTGCAACTCGCCGCCGCGCGCGATACCTTGCTGCGGACCCGGGCTGCGACTTTTGACAGCCTGTTCGAATCGCTCGCGATCTTTGCCCCCGATGGCCGGATGCAGCTGTGGAACCGCCGCTTCGCTGCGGACTGGGGGCTCGATGACGCCTTCCTCGATACGCACCCGCGGATCGAGAGCCTGCTGGAACAGATTTCCCGCCAACTGGCCAAACCGGCCCGGATCAAGGGCGTGGGCGACGTAATCCGCGCCGCCACGCTCGACCGCCGCCAGACCGGTGGGCGAGCGGTTCTTGCCGATGGTCGCACGCTGGAATTCGCCGGGGTGCCGCTGCCGGATGGCAATGGCCTGCTCACCGTGCTCGACATCACCGATTCCCGGAAGGCGGAGGAAGCGCTGAAGCAGCGCAACGCCGCGCTGGAAGAGGCGGATGCGATGAAGACCCGCTTCCTCGCCAACATGAGCTATGAATTCCGCACCCCGCTCACTTCGATCGGCGGCTTTGCCGAGCTGCTCGAAGCCGGGCTGGGCGGTGACCTGAGCGAAAGCGGCAAGGAATATGTCGGCGCAATCCTGCAATCGGTGGATCGTCTGGGCGAACAGATCGAATCCGTGCTCGACCTGTCGCAGAGCGAGGCCGGGATGCTGCCGCTGGCACGCGAGGAGATCGACCTGGTGCCGTTCGTGGCCAAGCTGGTCGAGGATCGCGCGGCGCGGATCAAGGCTGCCAACCTGACGCTCGACATGCGCGGTGACAAGAATGCGGGTCGGCTCGAGGGTGACCGGAGGCGGCTTGGCCGCGCGATTGGCCACCTGATCGACAACGCCATTGCTGCCACCCCGGAAGGCGGCCGCATCCTCGTCGAACTGGGCGTGCACAAGGGCCGGGCGCGTCTGGTGATTTCGGACAACGGCGCCGGGATGGACGCGGCCACGCTGGCCCGCGCGCTTGAAGGCATCAAGGTCAGCGCCGACGGCAAGGGCGTTGAACGCCGCCAGGGGCTGGGTCTGCCGCTCGCCCGCCAGTTGATCGAGGCCCATGGCGGCACGCTCGAACTGATCAGCGAGCCGGGGCAGGGCACCGCCGCGATTGTCGACCTGCCATGAGCGCGGCCATCGACCTGCCCGACCTTGCCGCGATGGAGCAGCTCGGCGCGCGTATTGCAGACTTGCTGCGTGCAGGAGATGTGGTGGCACTGTCCGGCGGTCTTGGTGCGGGCAAGACCACCTTGGCCCGTGCGATCATCGCTGCGCTGGGTCATCAGGGCGAGGTGCCGTCGCCCAGCTTTGCGATCATC
>CAZNBX010000215.1:0-3213 GCA_964571305.1 uncultured Novosphingobium sp. | reverse complement strand
GTGCTGGAGCGACTGAAGGCTGCGGGCGCACAAGGTTCGGTCTCGGCGAGTCAGGCGCTGCTGATCCCTGAAGTGGTCGAACTCGATGAGCCTGACTGCGACCGGGTTGAAGCGGCAGCGGGGACCCTGGCCGACTTCGGTCTGACGGTTGAGCGTTTCGGCCCAACCGCCGTGCTCGTCCGCTCCGTCCCCGGCGCGCTGGGCAAGGGAAATGTCCAGGCGCTGGTCCGCGATATTGCCGACGACCTTGCCCAGAACGGCGCGGCCCTGCTGCTGGGAGAGCGCCTTGACCATGTTTTGGCGACCATGGCCTGCCACGGGAGCGTTCGCGCCGGTCGCGCGTTGTCAGTGGCTGAGATGAACGCCCTGCTGCGCGAGATGGAAGTGACCCCGCGGTCCGGCCAGTGCAACCATGGCCGACCAACCTGGGTCAAGCTCGCGCACGCGGACATCGAGAAGCTGTTCGGGAGACGCTGATGCGCTGGATTGTTTCGCTCCTGTTGCTGGCCTTGGCCGCATGTGGACAGAGTGCGGAACAACGAAGGGCAGCCGACGAAGCAGATGTCGAGGCGGTGAAGGCGGCGCAAAATCGCCTTCCACCGCTTGAGCCTGTCCAACCGGAACCGCTGATGCAGGAAGATATCGCCCGGATCGATGCGAGTGGCCCCGGATGCATGGTCAGGCTCGGTGAGGGCCTCGCTCCGCCGATTTTCGTCACGGTCGGAAGTTTCGGGTGGGTCAAGCTGGATGGCGCAATGATCAAGGTTGCCGGGGATTCAGGGAGCGAACACGGCCCGGCGGATACCTGGACGCGCTATACTGGCAAACAGGCCACGCTTCGCCTCGAATATGCCTCGGGCGATGTCCCGCCCACCGGACTGGTGGAACGATCAAACAGGGTGACAGTGACGATGCGCGACCCTTATGACCGGGTAACCTATCGCGGGCAGGGGGTGCAAACCTGCTCGACCTAAACGGGGTCAGCTGCTGCCGCGTACCCGGATGAGGCCGATCGATTTCATCGAGCAGACCTTTACGCCCTCCTGGTTGAACACGCTGACGACCGATTGGAAGCTGCCCATTTCGGGCCGGGATTGGCTTTGCTTCTTGCTGACCAGTTCGGTTTCCACCCGCAGGACGTCACCGGGGTAAACCGGCTTCAGCCAGCGCAGTTCGTCGAGGCCCGGGGAGCCAAGACCGGCCTGGCGCTTTTCGGTGATGTTGTCGACCAGCATGCGCATGACCATCGCGCAGGTGTGCCAGCCGCTGGCTGAAATACGCCCAAAATGCGTCTGTGCCGCCGCTTCATCGGACAGGTGAAAGGGCTGGGGATCGTACTTCGAAGCAAAGTCGATCACTTCCTCGCGGATTACCTCGTAACGCCCGAACGAAGCTTTCGCGCCGATTTCAAGGTCTTCGAAATAGACCAGACCGTCATCTGAACTCACTGGCGGATCACTCCCTGGAATGTGGCGGCGGTTCCGTCGCTGTGCGGTGCCGAAGGCAGGTCCAGCAGACTACGCAGAAGCGGGGCGATGTCCACATTGTCGAAAGCAGGCAGGTGCTTGCCCGGGATGAAATCCGGACCACTGGCGACAAACAGCGCTGCCATTTCAGGCGCGGCAGGGTCGTAACCGTGGGCGCCGCCCGAGAAAGACTGTGGCGGCGTCGTTGGCTCCAGCAGCCAGCCGGGATCGGCCAGGCACAGGAAGGATGGCGTGCGCGGGTTGCTGCCATAGCGAAGTCGCGCTGGAACCTGACCGCGCGGCCAGCATTTGTGATGCGTTCCGGGTTGCGAGAGGCTGGCCCAGAGCTGCTCGGCATTTCCTGTCGTCGCTTCAAGAGCAGCATAGGGACCGCTCTCGACCACGCGGTAAAGTTTGGAATCGGCTAACTGGTCAATGGGGATAACACGTTCGTTGCTGGTCGCGGCCATGCCGTGGTCGGCAACGACGATCAGGTTGGGGTGCAGGCCGAGCTTGCGGATTCCTTCCACTAGGTCCCCCAGCCTGCGGTCGGCTTCGGCAACTGCCGCCATGGTTTTCGGATCATCGGGGCCATTCTCATGCCCAGCCGTGTCGACCAGATCGAAATAGAGCGTGATCAGGCGCGGGCGACTGGCTGCGGGACGGCGCAGCCAGTCGATCACCGTATCGACCCGCTGCTGGTTGCTGACCGCCTGGTTGTATTGCACCCAGTCCTGTGGGCGAACGCCGCCTTGCGGCATGGCGCGCGGTTTCGGCAGGGTGCCGCCCCAGGCGACGTTCGAGCCCGGCCAGAACATCGTGGCGGAACGGATTCCTGCCTTCTCGGCGGCGACCCAGATCGGTTCGCCTTCGTTCCACCAGAATGGATCGTCATCGGCCATGGTGAACAGTACGCCGGGGCGCCGGGGGTCTTCAAAGCGGTTGCCGACAATCCCGTTGTGATCGGGCACCAGCCCGGTGACCAGCGTCCAATGGTTGGGAAAGGTCTTGGACGGGAAGGACGGCCGCATCGGGCCGGTCACGCCTTGTGCGGCAAGGCGGGACAGGTTGGGCGTAACCCCGGGATCCAGATAATCCGCCCTAAAGCCGTCGAACGAAATCAGGATGACCGGATCGGGCTCCCCGTCCGCCTTGGCAAAGGCGGCAGGCTGCAGGGTCAGGAATGCGAGGATCAGGAGAGCAAGGCGAAGCATGCCCTTCAGCCTAGCCACGGTTGCCGTCAAGGCAACCCACCGCTGACCCTAGACGTTGAATTTGAAGTGCATGACGTCGCCGTCCGCCACCACGTATGCCGTGCCTTCCTGACGGAGCTTGCCAGCTTCCTTTGCGGCCGTTTCGCCGCCCAGCGAGATAAAGTCGTCGAAGGCAATGGTTTCGGCGCGGATGAAGCCGCGCTGCATGTCGGAATGGATATCGCCCGCCGCTTCCGGAGCCTTTGCGCCCTTGTGCACGGTCCAGGCCCGCGCTTCCTTGGGGCCGACGGTGAAGAAGGTGATCAGGTGAAGCAGGTCATAGCCCGAGCGGATCACGCGGGCGAGACCGGTTTCGTGCAGGCCCAGTTCCTCGAGGAAGACCAGCCGGTCCTCGGGCTCCATGCCGATCAGTTCGCTTTCGATGGCGGCGGAAACGATGACCGCATTGGCGCCTTCGGCCTTGGCCTTTTCGAACACGCGAGCCGAGTGGGCATTGCCATTGGCCGCGCTATCTTCCTCGACGTTGCAGACGT
>CAZNBX010000214.1:2639-3219 GCA_964571305.1 uncultured Novosphingobium sp. | reverse complement strand
TCGCGACGCGCTGCTTTTCGCCGCCGGACAGTTTCAGTCCGCGTTCGCCCACTTCTGTATCCAGTCCTTGCGGCAAGCGCTCGATCAGCGGCCACAGCGCTGCCCCGCGCGCCGCGGCTTCGACTTCCGCCGGGCCGGCACCGTCTCGGCCATAGGCAATGTTGTAGCCGATGGTGTCGTTGAACAGGACCGAATCCTGCGGCACGCTGCCGATCTGCTGGCGCAGGCTTGCCTGGGTTCACTCGCGTCCTGCCCGTCGATCAGCACGCGTCCCGACCACGGATCGTAGAAGCGGAACACCAGTCGCGCGATCGTGCTCTTGCCCGCGCCGGACGGACCGACGATGGCGACCTGGTGGCCGGCCGGCACTTCGAACGACAGTCCTTTTAGGATCGTGCGGTCGGGGTCATAGCCGAAGACCACGTTGTCAAAGGCCAGGGTAGGGCGCTTGACTACCAGGGCGGGGGCGCCGGGGGCGTCCTGCACTTCGATCTCGGTATCGGTCGGGCGAAACATGTCGGCCATGTCGATCAGGCCGTGGCGGATCGTGCGATAGACCATGCCCAGCATATCCGGCGGC
>CAZNBX010000214.1:0-2629 GCA_964571305.1 uncultured Novosphingobium sp. | reverse complement strand
AGTCCACCGCGCGCGCGGTCGCGCCGGGACGGTCGGGAAGCTCTTGCGGCTGGTCCAGCAGGTGGAACATCGCGGCCATGTCGGGGATCCCCTGGCGGATCGTGCGATAGACCATGCCCAGCATGTCGAGCGGGCGGAACAGCTGGGTGAGGTAAGTCTGGACGAAAACCAGCTGTCCGGCGCTGTATTCCCCGCGCACCCAGCCGCGCACAGTCAACGCCATGGCGACTGCCATCAGCAGGTTGGTGATCAGTGCCTGGGCGATGTTGAGTAGGCCCAGGCTGTTCTCGCTTTTTACCGCGGCGGCGGCATAGGCCCGCGTCGCCTGGGCATAGCGTGCTTCCTCACGCGCCTCGGCGTTGAAGTACTTCACCGTCTCGTAGTTGAGCAGCGAATCGACCGCGCGCGAGAGGGCCTGTCCGTCGAGCCGGTTCATCTGCTCGCGCAGCTTGGTTCGCCACTCGGTGATCGCGCGGGTCGCCCAGATATAGGCGACCACGGCTATCGCGGTGGAGATGACCAGCGGCCAACCGAAATTGATGTAGAAGACCACCGCAACCCCGATCAGCAGGATGATCGTCGGAGCGATGTTGAACAGCATGAAATAGAGCATCGTATCGATGCTCTTGGTCCCGCGCTCGATCACCTTGGTCACTTCGCCGGTGCGGCGGGCGAGGTGGAAGCGCAGCGACAGGCGGTGGAGCCGGTTGAACACGTGCTCCGCCAGCTGGGCCGTGGCCTGTTGGCCAACCCGCTCGAAGACAATGTTGCGCAGATTATCGAACACCACTCCGCCAAGTCGCCCTGCGGCATAGGCCAGGACGAACAGCATCGCGAAGGTGATGACGCGTTCCCCCGTCACGCTCATCGCGTCGACTGCCCACTTCAGGAAGTAGGGCAGGGCGAACTGCGTGGCGGTAGACGCAAGGATCAGTGCGACAGCGCCGATGATCCGCCCGCGCAGGCCCCAATCGGCCTTGGGCCATAGATAAGGCAGGAAGCGGCGCAGGGTGCCCCAGCCGTCGTGGCGGGCATCGCGCGAAGGGGCGGCTGGAAAATCAGGGGGCATGGCTCTCATTTAAGAGCCCTTCGCCGAAAGGAAAGCGCCGGGGGGTCAGTTCAAGGGGAAAGATCGTGGATCGGCCCCGCCGCTGCTGTGCCGGGTCGAAGCGGACGGCACATCGAAGAAGATCTTGCGGCTGGCAAAGTCGATGGCGACCCGATCAAGCTGACGCAGGTCGCGCATGCCCAGAAACAGGGCAGGCTTCTTGTCGAGGCCGAGCAGCGGGAAGTGCGGCGAATCGGCATAGGCGATCAGGACATTCGCGAAGGTGACGTCGTCGATCTTGAGTCCTCGGCCAAACCCAATGTCGGCGACAATCTCCTGGCCGGTGACCGAGCGCAGGGTCAGCTGACCGTTCTGCCCTTGGCGGGATAGCGAACGCTGTAAGGCGCGATTGCCGATCGAGGTGTCGGAGCCGGTGTCGATCACGACCTGGACGCGCACTCCATCAATGGTCGCGTCGGTCATGATCAACTGGCCGGACCTTCGCCGCGCGGTCACGACAATCTCATAGCCGCGACTCCCGCCCAGGCTCTTTGCGTCCGATACGGCTAGCAGTCCCTTGCGGAAGTCGAACTGCACCCTTTGCCCCTGCAGGCTGTCCAGCCCAATGATCCCGTCCGCGCCAATGTCCGCGCGGTCGAGCAGGGGAGCGAGCAGGCTATAGTAGGAGCGTTTGCCGAGCACGATCTCGTCTAGCTCGACAGTATCGACCATTTCGCTGCCAGCCACTCCGGTCAGCTTCGCCTTCCGCCCAAACGGTATCCGCAACGTACCCGCCAGGCTCGACGCGAGGACCGTGTGCTGCGACCCGGTATCAACCATGAACTCAAAAGGACCCGAAGTGCCGATGCTGACTGGGACGGTAAGGCGCTGGTGTCGATCCTCACCGGTTCGAATCAGGTCGACCTCGCTGGCCTCGCTGGCCGCCTGCTGCTGGGCACTGACCGGGAGAGCGGCGAGCATGGCAGCGTAGGGCAGGGCTAGACTGAACGGCATGGCAGCAGTCCTTTCTGGGCCCCGCCAGATTACAACCGGACACCGAAATCTGCCATGCCGCTCGTCGAAAGTTTAAGGCTGTACTTCTATTATCCGCGCGCGCGCGACCAGGAGCCTCAAATGGTGGGGCCAATCGGTGAGAATCGGCCCAGCTCGCTCAATCTGATTCGGTTTAACGGATGAGAATCGGTGAATCGAAGTGGCAGGACCCTTCAATGAGGGGTGAATCGGGCTGCCAGAATCAATTTTTAAAGGGGGCAGTCAGGCTAATTGACCCTGAATCACCCTTCTTAGGGGGCAGATTCGGTCCTGGTCGTGGGGAAGAGCCAACGGTTTTGCGCGAAGGGCTTTGCGGCAATCACGGAAAAATCCGCAGAAATCCGCCATTTCGCGAATTTCTGAAATAAAATTGCAAAAAGGCGTTGACCGAATCAGAGGCCCCCTTTAGAGGCCGCTTCACCGGACGGGAACGCCGCTTCAAACGGCTCTCACCAACCGGTCGCCAACATAGTCGGACAACAAGTCCCCCGAAGTAAAAAGCGGGGAACGATGGTTGTCCGCCTGATT
>CAZNBX010000213.1:0-3221 GCA_964571305.1 uncultured Novosphingobium sp. | reverse complement strand
GCGGCGTGTTGGCCTGGGGCGTCTGGGCCCGGGCCGGGGCGATGGCCGGGTCGATACACCGCAAAAGCTCGATGTCACGATCCCTCCGGGCGTCGATACCGGTACCCGCATCCGCTTGGCCGGCAAGGGCGAGGCCGGGGCCTTCGGCTCACCGCCGGGCGACCTCTACATCTTCATCCACGTTCGGCGCCATGCCGTGTTCGAACGCGACGGAACCACGCTGGTGACGCGCGTTCCGATTACTTTCACCACGGCGGCGCTGGGCGGCGAGATCGAGATTCCCGGGCTGGATGGCGAAAGGCTCGAAATCGACATTCCCGCTGGGATCCAGTCCGGCAAGCAGCTACGCAAACGCGGCGCGGGTATGCCCGTCCTGCAAGGGCGTGGACGCGGGGATCTGGTGATCGAGATCGTCGTCGAGACCCCAACCAAGCTGACCGCGCGGCAGAAGGAATTACTCCGCGAGCTCCAGGAAACCGAGACGGGTGACGAAACGCCGCAGTCTAAGGGCTTCTTCGACCGGATCAAGGAAGCTTTCGGCGGATAGGCCTCTGGCCCTAGGACGCGGTCGCCAGGACCTCTTCCCGCAGCGCCGTGAGCAAGTCCGCATTGACCCGGTTCAAGCCGTCCTCCTCGTCGAGAACGGCGAGGAACCCCTCGCGCTTGAATCTGGTCAGCTCCGCGCCCTCCAGCATCATGCCGTCGGGTAGGGCGGATGCGACGATATCGATCATCCGCTCCACCCCGTGAAGGCGGCCCCAGAGGTAATCGTTCTCGCGGTAGGCGCGGCTGAAAAACGCTCCGAAGTTATAGAATTCGGTGCCGCGGAGCGTCCCTGATGCGCCGCCTGTCCGGATCGAAGTGCAATCGTCAGGCGAAATGCGCCCGACCTTTGCAGGCTCGAACTCGTTGGTTCCTTCGCCGCGCAGCAAGGGCAGGGTGACCATGTCGTAGAACGGGAAGCCCAGATACGACATCAGGATGCGGCGCTTCAATTCAGCCGGAACGGAGGTCAGCGCCTCAACCAGCAGGGCGTCGACTACCAGGTCCGTCGCGGCGAGTTGGCGGCGATTGGCAATGGTCGTCAGGACCAGTTCCGGTTCTTCCATGACCTGGCGGGCAATCGCGCCGAAGTCGCTCCCCAAGGCACCGCTTGTCTCTCGATCGAAGTATAGCGACAGGGCGCGATAGACCGTGTTGCGGGCATGTTCACGCGCGTCGGGAGCAGCGGCGTCGATATCGTCCCAGTCTTCTGACAGGCGCCTGGCTAAAAGGCGCAGGCGGCGAATGCGGAAGCCAAGGTCATGGTCGCGGAAGAAGTCGATTGCCGCATCACTCGCCCCGCCGCGCGTGCCGCCGATCTGGTCCAGTCCGTGGGTCGCCAGCCAGCTGGCAAGGCGGTCCGCAACCGGGTCCGCGTTGGGCAGCATCAGTTCCGGTGCGGCGGCCAGCACGGTTTCCGCGAGGCTCGACACGATCCCGGCCAGCTTGACTTGGCCATAGGATTGATAGGTGAACCCGGCCTGCTGGGCTGCGGCTTGCTGCGCCTTGTTCCGCCAAGCAGTGAGGCGCTTCACCGTGGGCCGGTCGAGGAAAAGGGTCCGGCCGAACAGGCGCTCGACCGTTTCCTCCACATCTGGACGCAGGGAATCGACAATCGCCTTGAGCTTGGCCTGTTGACGCGATTCCCGTTGGATCGCCTCCAGATTGTCACGCACCGGTTGTTCGCGCGGGATCGACGATAGCGATCCGAAAATCATGTGGAAGAAGCCCGGTGGGCGCGGGTCGGCGTGGCGACGACCACCGACTTCATCGGGATGCGGGTCGATGTAGATGAAGCGGCGGTCGACCTCGCGCTGGGCCGGACGGTCGCGCAGTACCCCCATGGCCTCGGCAAAGGGAGCATTGACCAGCACCGAGCCGTCGATCAGCGCGACCTGCTCCGCCTCGCCGCGATGGCTGTGTTCGGGCATGATCCGTTCGATGAAGGCGGTGCGGCTGTGCCACGGATCGCCTTTCTCCGCCGCAAGCGCGTCGATCTCGCGCAGTTGCAGGGCGGGAAAGGCGCCCGGAAAACTTGCTGTTGCGCGTGCCGCAAAGACTAATTCAAGGGACGGGGCGAGGCCCTGACCTGGCTCTGGCGGCGTGACGGAACGGAACCCGATGGAAAAGCGATGCTCGCTTTCGATCACGGTCTTGGGGCTGTGGAGATGCAGGACCTGCGGGTGGCCGGTAAAGTCGGTTGCGGTTACGAACAGGTCGATCGGATGGCCGGGTGGCAGCAGCGGCGCATCTGCTTCGCCCGCCGACATCGCGTCCAGCGCTTCGCTGAGCAGCTTTGAAAAAACCAGCCCACCAAACGGCGGCTCGAACCAGCGCGACCGGATCAGGCGGGACAGCTTTGACCGGACCTCGCGCCGGGTTTCCGGGGCGACGCTGGCCGAGACCATGTTGCCGGGGCGCTTGAGCAGCCAATAGACAATCGGCATCGCCCAGAACTTGGCAAAGCGCGAACCAGGGCGGGCATCCGGATCTAGCAAAATGTCAACGTCGGCACGCTCAAGCCACAGTTTGGTCAAGGGTTCCAGGCTTTGTCCGGAATGGATCGCCTGGGCCAGGAACACCCCGTTGATCCCGCCCGCGCTGGCGCCGGCAACGATGTCGGGCAAGACTCGCAGGCGCAGCTTGAAGTGGCGTTCGATCCCCTCAAGGAGACGCTGGTAGACGGCTTCGGTCCCGCCACTGATGGGTGCGCCACCATGAAATGCCCGACTGGCGCGGGCCAGTTTCCACAACTCCTTGGTGACCCCGTGCATGTAGACGGCAAGGCTGACACCGCCGTAGCAGACCAGGGCGATGCGGAGTTCCTTTTGGCGCATGGAGGCTTCTTTCCACTTCCAAGCCGCCGTGGCAATTGCGTTCTGCTTACGTTCCGCTTAGGAAGCGGCGATGGCCAAACCGAAACGTCGATATATTTGCCAGGCTTGCGGCAGCGTTACCCACCGTTGGCAAGGGCAGTGCCCGGACTGTCTGGAGTGGAACACCCTTGCCGAAGAAGCTCCGGAAACGGTCTTCTCGGCCAAGCATGACCTGTCCTCTGGCGGGCGTCCGATTGCGTTTGAAGCGCTCGACGCTCCGGGCGAGGTCTTGCAGCGGCGCTCGACTGGCCTTGCTGAATTCGACCGCGCCTTGGGCGGCGGCCTGGTCCCTGGCTCCGCCGT
>CAZNBX010000212.1:0-3257 GCA_964571305.1 uncultured Novosphingobium sp. | reverse complement strand
TAGAAGCTGATGCCCGCCATTTGGTGACGGACGTGTGGACCTCGGCAGGTGTGGGGATTGGCCTTGTGCTGGGCAGTGACGACGGGGCCGTAATGCGCGCTGTTGTCGGTTGAAACACCGACCTTGAGCGCTTCAATCGCCGGGATGAGCTTGGCCTTGAGCCGCTCGGCCGTATCCTCGCCCACCGGGACGACGACCGGCAGCGCCATGCAGCGCTCACCCGCCGAGCCAAAGGCAGCTCCGGCTAGATCGTTGACCACCTGGTCCAGATCGGCGTCGGGCATGACGATGCCGTGGTTCTTGGCGCCGCCCATGGCCTGGACGCGCTTACCGGCGGCGACACCACGGTTGTAGACATAGTGGGCGATGTCCGACGATCCGACGAAGCTGACCGCGCCGATGGCAGGGTGATCGAGGATCGCATCGACCATTTCCTTGTCGCCGTGGACGACCTGGAAGATGCCTTCGGGCAGGCCGACTTCAAGCCACAGTTCGGCGAGGCGCATCGGCACCGAGGGATCGCGCTCGCTGGGCTTGAGGATGAAGGCATTTCCGGTCGCCATGGCGACAGCGCCCATCCACAGCGGGATCATTGCCGGGAAGTTGAATGGAGTGATGCCAGCGCCGATGCCGATTGGCTGGCGCATCGAATAAACGTCGATGCCCGGACCGGCGCCCTGGGTGTACTCGCCCTTGAGCGCATGAGGGATGCCGCAGCAGAATTCGACCACTTCCAGGCCGCGCTGGATGTCGCCCTTGGAATCGGCGATGACCTTGCCGTGTTCGCGGCTGAGCGTTTCGGCCAGCTCGTCGATATTGGCTTCGACCAGCGCCTTGAAATTGAACATTACGCGGGCGCGGCGCTGCGGATTGGTCGCGGCCCAGGCAGGCTGAGCGGCCTGGGCGGCGGCCACCGCGCGGTCGAGCATGGATGCATCGCCCAGCGCGACCTCGGCCTGGATCTCACCGGTGTTGGGGTCGAAAACCGGGCTCTTGCGGGCCGGGGCAACGCCGCCCGTGCCGCCAGAGATGAAATGGTCAATCAAGCGCACTGTCGAGAATCCTTGTCCTGCGTAGTGATTGGAAGCCTTTTGCCTACCGGAATTGATGCAGACAATCGGCAAATTTGCGCCTATGCCCTGCAAATATGCAGCCGATGAACTGGAACGACCTGCAAGCCTTCCTGGCCGTTGCCCAGGCCGGGCAGCTGGCCAAAGCGGCAGCCGCGATGCGGGTCGATGCGACTACGATGGGGCGGCGGCTGCGGCGGCTGGAATCGCAGCTGGGCGCGACCCTGTTCGAGCAGACCCGGCAAGGGCAGGTCCTGACCGAAGCCGGCGAGACACTGCTTGCCCAGGTCGAGGCCATGGCCTCCGCTGCCGCCAGCATTGGCGAGGGCGCGGATGCGGCGACCAGCGGGATCGGCGGCACCCTGCGGCTCAGTGTTTCCGAAGGGTTTGGCACCTGGTTCGTGGCGGAGCACATCCCCGCCTTCGTCCGCCAGCATCCGCAGTTGACCATCGATCTGGCCGCAAGCAGTGGCTTCCTCAGCCCGTCAAAGCGCGAAGTCGACATTGCGGTCATGCTTTCGCGGCCCAAGGCCGGACCGGTGATTGCCCGCAAGCTGAGCGACTATACGCTGCGGCTTTATGCCTCGCGCGATTACCTGCAAGAGTTCGGCCGTCCCACCGTACCGGGCGAACTGGCCCAATCGCACCGGCTGGTCGGCTATGTCCCGGACCTCATCTATGCGCCGGAACTGCGCTATCTGGATGAATTCCACCCGGGCCTCATCACCCGCAGCCGCTCGACCAGCATCAATGCGCAGCACGGCCTGATCGCCGCCGGCGGCGGGATCGGCGTGCTGCCGTGCTTTATCGGTGACCGCGACCCACGGCTTGCGCCGGTCATTCCGGACAAGCGCATTACCCGCTCGTTTTGGCTGGTGACCCACAAGGACAATCACCAGCTCGCGCGGATCAAGGCGGGCAAGGACTGGCTGTTCGACCTGGTCCAGCGCCACCGGGACCTGCTGGTCCCAGCCTAGCCGCCCCTGCCTTACTTGGGGCGGGGACCGTTCGGCTTGCCCACCCGCTTGCGGTGCTTCAGGTTCTTGCCGGGGTGGCGGGCCTGCGGTGCATTCCGGTCATAGGGTTTTTGGCGCGCATTGCCGTGCGAAGCCGCCTCCGGCTTGCCCTGGATCGTCTCGATCTCGACCCCGTCGTCGCTTTCCGCTGTCCGTCGCACAGCCGCGAGGAAGCGTCCAGCGATGGCGCTGGGCACTTCGAACAGCGTCTCGTTGGTGGTGATGCGGATCGCGCCAATCTCGCTGCGGCTAACGTGGCCACGGCGGCAGAGCAAGGGCAGGAGCCAGCGCGGATCGGCATTATGACGGCGGCCGATGTTGATGCGGTACCAGGTGCTGTCTTCAAACCCTTCGCGCGGGCCGCGTTGCGGTGGCGCTTCGGCGGCGAGCAGTTCCTCGGGCTCAGGCATGCGGGTGCGGTGCGCCTGGACCAGTGCCAGGGCAATGTCCTCGGCGCTGCGCTCGGCGAGCAGTTGCTGGGCCAGGGCACGGTCGGCGTCTGTCGGTTCAACCGGCGTCAGCAGAGCGGCGAGCAGGCGCTCGTTGTCGGCTGAGCGGATTTCCTCGGCCGTTGGCGGCGAGAGCCATTCGGCGGCAATCCTCGCGCCGCGCAGCATGCCTTCGACGCGGCGGCGGCGCGGGTAGGGCACGAGCAGGATGGCGGTGCCCTTCTTCCCGGCGCGGCCGGTGCGGCCGGACCGGTGCTGCAAGGTTTCGGCGTCGCGGGGAACCTCGACGTGGATGACTAGCGACAGGCCGGGCAGGTCGATCCCGCGCGCCGCGACGTCGGTGGCAACGCAGACCCGCGCGCGCCGGTCGCGCAGCGCCTGAAGGGCGTGGTTGCGCTCGTTCTGGCTATGCTCACCGGACAAGGCGACCACGGCAAAGCCGCGCTCGGTCAGGCTGGAATGGAGGTGCCGGACATTGTCGCGCGTGGCGCAGAACAGGATCGCGGTTTCCGCCTCGTGAAAGCGCAGCAGGTTGACCACTGCGTTCTCGATGTCGGCCGGGGCGATGGCCATGGCCTGATAAGCAATGTCGCCATGCCCGCGATCCGCGTCGGCGGTCGAAATGCGCAGGGCATTGCTCTGGTAGCGCTTCGCCAGGGCGACGATGGGCGTTGGCATCGTGGCCGAGAACAGCAGGGTGCGGCGCCCATCGGGCGTTGCGT
>CAZNBX010000211.1:0-3263 GCA_964571305.1 uncultured Novosphingobium sp. | reverse complement strand
TTGAGGCGCAACATCACGCAGCCTTTGCTTCGGCAACCAGCGCGCGGAACCGCTCGACCAGCGCGGCAACCCGATCATCGGTCTTGAGAGCGGCGCGGTTGACGATCAGGCGCGCGGAAATCTGCACGATCGTGCTGGTTTCGACGAGGCCGTTGTCCTTGAGCGTCTTGCCGGTCGACACCAGGTCGACGATGCGGCTGGCCAGTCCCAGACCCGGAGCAAGCTCCATTGCGCCGTTGAGCTTGACGACTTCGGCCTGAACTCCTTGTTGCTCGAAATGGCGGCGGGTCAGGTTCGGATACTTGCTGGCGACGCGCAGGTGGCTGACGTGGGTGCTGGAATCGGCCTGGCCGACGGGTTCGGCGACCGACAGACGGCAATGGCCAATGTCGAGGTCGACCGGTGCATAAAGGTCCGGATAGGCGAATTCCTCGACCACGTCGGAACCCACGATCCCGCATTGGGCAGCACCATGCGCGACGAAGGTCGCCACGTCGAATGCACGCACCCGGATCAGGCGCATGTCGCTGCCCTCACAGGCGAAGGACAGGGCGCGGTTCTTCTTGTCGTGAAAGCCGGCTTCGGGCACCACACCGGCACGGGCCATCAGCGGCAGTGCCTCTTCGAGGATACGGCCCTTGGGAACGGCGAAGGTCAGCGCATTTGGCATAGCGGGCCGCCCTTACGGTGCGCGGGGCCAAAGGGCAAGGAGTCTGCGGCATGGCGCAGGATTACAAGTTCATCGATATCGGGGCTTCCGGACCCGGAATCGTGACGGCAGCCTTCGACAATCAGGTCGCCTATTGCACGGCTGCCAATGCACCGGTCACCGCCCGTATCGTCGCCGCGGTGCGGGACTTGCTGGAGCGCGGCGAGGGCGGGCCGTTGCTTGAGGCGGTTCGGGCCTGGCAAGGGGCGCCGCTGGCGGATGCCTTGCCGTTGCGCGTGGCGGGCGGAATCCACTCGCTCCACCTGAAGGGCAACACACCGGGGTTGGCTGCGATTTACGAGAATCGGTGCGAGGTTGACGATGCCTCCGCGGTTGCCGCGGCGATCCATGCCCACGAAGCGGACCTGTTGCCGTGGCTTGATGGTCCCCCGCAGACTAACGAGGCCGGTCGCTCGGCTAACTTCGTCGCGGCCATGCTCTGGCTGGCGGGTAAGGGACTGCCTGCGCGCTTCGAGTGCCTGGAAATCGGGTCAAGCGCGGGGATCAACCTGATGCTCGATCGCTACCACTATGTTCTGGGGGGAGTGCAGGTTGGCCCGGAGCTGGGCGCGATCCGTTTCGCTCCGGAATGGCGCGGGTCGCCACCGCGCGATGGGCCGATCGAGATCGTCTCGACCAAGGGCTGCGACGTGGCGCCGGTGGACCTGACCGATCCGGAGCAGGCGCTGCGGCTCAAAGCCTACATCTGGCCCGAGCACACCGTCCGGTTCGAGCGGATGGAGGCTGCCATTGCCGAGGCGAAGAAGTCAGCTCCCGACCTCGTGCAGATGAACGCGGCCGACTTTGTTGAGGCGGAATTGCAGAAGCCGCAGGCAGCGGGGACGACCCGGGTCCTGATGCATTCGATCGTCTGGCAATATGTCCCGGCGGATCAACAGGCGCGGGTAACGGCCGCGATGGAAGCCGCCGGCGCGCGCGCTACGCCTGACCGCCCGCTGGCGTGGATCTCGCTTGAGGCGAACCGGGTGCTGCATCATCACGAGTTGCAGCTGCGCTATTGGCCTGGCGGTGCGGAGCCGATCCTGGCCGCGCGGGCACACCCGCACGGCGCATGGATCGACTGGAGCCCGGAATAGGCTTCAGTTGGTTCTGGCGAGGAATTCGTCCAGCGCCGCATTGACCGGGGCAGGGGCTTCCCATGGCACGAAGTGCCCGCAATCCGGAACTTTCACCAAGGTCATATTGGTGACCATCTGCTCCATCCCGTCGAGGTTCTCCGGCGGCAGGGCAATGTCGTCGAGCGCCCAGATCACCAGGGTCGGGATCGCCAACGGCGGCAGCGCGGGCGGTGCCCGGTCAGCCGGGACTTCGTAGGGCTCATCCATTGCCGGGACATACAGCGGGCTGGCGCGATACCAGTTGATCATTGCGAAGGCGGACTCGCGGTTTTCCCAGTCCTTGAGCAACTGTGCCCGCTCTTCCGGCTCCATCTTGTCCTCGGTCAGCAGCCGCCCTTCGAAGCCCTTGGCCAGCATTCCGCCGAGGCCATGATCGCGGATCAGCTGGTCGTTGGCGGTATCGCGGAAGACGCGCATGTATTGGCTCGATTCCCGCTGATGGCGATTGAGCCAGACCAGACGCGAAAAGCCGACCGGGTGGGGGGCGTTGGCGATGACCGCGCGGGTGACGCGGCCATTCATCTGCCCCATCAATGCTACCCCCCAGGCAATCGCGCCGCCCCAGTCGTGGCCAACGATGGTAAACTTTTCGATGCCCAGCGCATCGGCAAGCTGGAAAATGTCGCCGATCAGCTTGTCCGGGGTATAGCTGGCCACGTCTTGCGGCTTGGATGAACCGCGATATCCACGCTGGTCAGGTGCGACGCAGCGGAAACGATCCTTCAGGTGCGCGATCTGGTGCCGCCAGGTGCGGTGGCTTTCGGGAAAGCCGTGCAGGAAGATCAGCGCCGGGGCATCCTTTGGCCCTTCATCGACATAGTCCAGCTCGATCCCGCTGGCCAGTTTTACGCGGTTCATGGTCATTGCTGGGTCACTCCCATGCGCGCGGCATAGCCCGCTTGGAAATTCTCGATCATCTTGTCGAACATCTCTTCCGGCGTCCGGCGGACTTCGGCGATCCACTTTTCCATGCCGTGCTCGGCAATCGCGACTTCGCGTTGGCCTGCGTCAATGGCCGAGAGCATCAGATCGGCGAAGATGTCGGGATCGATCCCGGTGTCGATCGCCTCGTCGCTGACTCCGCGGGTCGAGCCATCGGCGGTGATCGCATTGCGTGAAACGTCGGTGCGGATCGAGCCGGGCGTGACGCCGATGACCGAAATGCCGTGCCCGGCCACTTCGATGCGCAGCGCGTCGGCATAGCCGATCAGGCCATGCTTTGCCGCGCAATAGGCGGTGCGCAGCGGCGAGCCGACCTTGCCGGCGAGGCTTGAGATCATGATGATCTGGCCAGTCTTGCGCTCCACCATCCGCTTGATCAGGGCCTGGGTCAGGCAGATCGGACCGAGCAGGTCGATGTCGATCATCTTCTGGTAGACCGAAAAGTCGGTGTCGACTGCCAGCGAGCGTTGGCT
>CAZNBX010000210.1:0-3280 GCA_964571305.1 uncultured Novosphingobium sp. | reverse complement strand
AAGCGTGCTGGAACCGACCGGCTATTTCCATCCCGAGGGCCGCGCCGCCGCCACCCGCCTGACCCTGCGCAACATGCTGACCAAGCCAGGCTGGAACCACCTGGAGGTGCGGACCATGCGTGGTGTCCTGTCATCGCTGGGCCGAGGCCCGCGAAAGGACAGTTGATCCCGAAAGGGTTGACTTTTCGCCGCGCCGCAGCAATAGGCGCCCCTTCGCAATTGAGCGGGCACTCCGGTGAAGCCCTGCTCGCGTCCGTTGCAACGGGCGGTGCGGTTCCGGACCAGAAGCGAGACATCGTGTCTCGCATAGCAAATTGAAGGACATATAGCGCCATGTCGAAGCGCCATTCGTCGAAGTACAAAATTGATCGCCGCATGGGCGAAAACATCTGGGGCCGTCCGAAGAGCTCGGTCAACCGCCGTTCCTACGGTCCGGGCCAGCACGGCCAGCGCCGCAAGGGCAAGCTGTCGGACTTCGGTATCCAGCTGCGCGCCAAGCAGAAGCTCAAGGGCTACTACGGCGACGTCACCGAAAAGCAGTTCAAGCGCACCTATCAGGAAGCTTCGAAGATGAAGGGCGATACCGGTCAGAACCTGATCGGTCTGCTCGAACAGCGCCTGGACATGGTGGTGTATCGCGCCAAGTTCGCGCCGACCATCTTCTCGGCCCGCCAGATCGTTTCGCACGGCCACATCTATGTGAACGGCGTGAAGTGCAACATCGCCAGCCGCCGCGTGCGTCCGGGCGACATCGTCTCGCTGGGCAAGAAGGCCAAGGAAATGGCCCTGATCGCCGAAGCGCAGAGCCTGGCCGAGCGTGAAGTTCCGGACTACGTCGCTGTCGAAGGCACCGACAAGGCAACCTTCGTCCGCGTTCCGACCCTGGACGAAGTACCCTATCCGGTGAAGATGGAACCGAACCTGGTCGTCGAATTCTATTCGCGCTAAGACCGGCGGAATTCCAAACAAAGAGGGCGGTCCATCGGGCCGCCCTTTTCGTTTGTGCGCTGTTACCGGATGCTCCAGCCCCATGGCTTGAGGCTGACCGTGCCGGCTCCTGGGAGCTTGACCTTTACCGGGGCAGCCGAAAGGTTGGTTACGACCGTCACGACATCGCCCTTCCCGATGCGCCGGAAGGCAAACACCTTGGGATTGCCGGTCTCGATCAGTTCCATGTTGCCGGGCTCATGACTGTTGGTCAGCGCCGCGGGATGCCGCTTCTTCAGGGCAAGCAGCTCCTTGTACAGCCCCTCACGGCGGTAGGTCCCCCAGTCGATCTGGTCCTTGTCAAAGAACTTGAGCCGCCGGTCGAAACCGGATTCCTGCCCGCTATAGACCAGCGGCATTCCGGGAAGGGTCGCGGCGAGAACCGCCATGACGTCGGCACCTTCGCCGTAAAGCTCGCGGTCGGTGCCGTTCCACGAATTCTCGTCATGGTTGCTGGTAAAGGTCATGCGGTATGACCCTGCCGGATAGCGACGCGGCGGATTGGTATAGAGCTTGGCTAGATCGCGCGCGTCAGCCTTGCCCTGCGCAATATCGACCAGCTTGTGAAACAGGACCCAGTCATAGGTCATGTCGAACGCCCGCAGCTGGAGGTCCGGCGTATCCGCTTCCGCCAACATGAAGACCGGCTTGATCGTATCGAGCCGCTGGCGCGCTTCGTCCCAGAACTCGACCGGCAGGGTCCAGGCGACATCGCAGCGGAACCCGTCGATGCCCGTTTCATTGACCCAGTAGCTCATCGCGTCGATCATGCCCTGGCGCACTTCGGGCTTGGCATAGTTGAGCCCGATCACGTCGGCCCAGACTTCCTTCTTGCCGGTGCTGAGATCGGTGTAGTTGAAGCCTTCCAGCTCTCCGGCGGCGTTGCGCTTGTACCAGTCGGGATGCTGCTCAACCCAGACGTTGTCCCATCCCGTATGATTGGCGACCCAGTCGAGAATGACCTTGAAGCCTAGCTTGTGCGCTTCGTTCACCAGGTGCTTGAAGTCGTTGAGCGAGCCGTACTCGGGATTGACCGCCATGTAGTCGCTGACTGCGTAGTAGCTGCCCAGCGAGCCCTTGCGCAGCTTCTTGCTGATCGGGTTGACCGGCATGATCCACAACACGTCGACGCCCATCTTGCGAAGCCGCGGCAGATGCGGCTCGAACGCCTTGAAAGTCCCCTCCGGCGTATACTGGCGGATATTCACCTCATAAATCGTGGCCGAGCGCGACCAATCGGGGTGGCGCACCTGGCTTACCCCCTCGGTTATCGGAAGCGCGGCCTCGGCAAGTGCCGGACTGGCCAGCAAGGTCAGGGCAGCGGCGCTGCAGAGGCTCAAAAATCGCATTCCGATCATCTCCCAGATTTGTCGCAGCAGCCTAGCGAACCCGACCGAAAGCAGAAGGAGGCTTCCCACGGTTATTCGTATGCGCATCATCACCGGCAAAGCCACCGCAGGTGATTGCCGGATTTAATCGGCCAGTTAAAAAGGCTGAAACGATTCGGGAGAGTGGCAGTGACGTTCGACGAAGTGATCATGGGGCGGCGTTCGATCCGTGGATACCTGGACAAACCGGTTCCGCGCGAGCTGATCGAGGAGGTCTTGACCCTCGCCACGCGCGCACCCAGTTCGATGAACAGCCAGCCCTGGCACTTCCACGTCATCACCGGTGAGCCGCTCGATCGCATCCGCGCCGGCAATACCGAGCGCAACCTGGCCGGCGTTCCGCACAGCCGTGAATTCCGCACCGGCCATGCCTTTGAAGGCGTGCACCGCGAGCGTCAGGTCCATGTCGCCAAGCAGCTGTTCTCGGCCATGGGCATCGCCCGCGAGGACAAGGACGCCCGGCTCGACTGGGTGCTGCGCGGATTTCGCCAGTTCGACGCCCCGGTCTGCGTGATTGTCACCTATGATCGCGAACTCGCCGACAGCGACGATACCGCGTTTGATTGCGGCGCAGTCACCACGGCGCTGGTCAATGCGGCCTGGTCGCGCGGCCTTGGCTGCGTGATCAACAGTCAGGGCATCATGCAGAGCCCGGTGGTGCGCGAACATGCCGGAATTCCGGACGACCAGGTCATCATGAAGGCAGTTGCCCTCGGCTGGCCGGACGAGACTTTCCCGGCCAATGCCGTTGTTTCCGAACGCAAGCCGGTGGCCGAAGCCGCACGCTTCGTCGGTTTCGACTGATTGGGGAGAAACCCCGGCACCACTTTGTAGCAATACCGCAACGTCTCATCGCTAAGCGCCGCATTGAAGGCGGGAAATCCGTCTTCAATGCGAAACTTCAG
>CAZNBX010000209.1:0-3297 GCA_964571305.1 uncultured Novosphingobium sp. | reverse complement strand
GCTGGCAAAGGTCATGCCTTGCGCGAAACCGGCGCCGCCCAGCGCAGGGATCATGAAAACGGCGAGCAGGATCGAACCAGTGATCCCGCCAATGCCGTGGACTGCGAAGACGTCGAGAGAGTCGTCGATTTCGAGCTTGTGCTTGACCAGCAGGATCATCGGGAAACAGGCCGCAGCGCCAAGCGCGCCGAGTGCGATCGCACCCAAGGGGGAGATGAACCCGGCCGCCGGGGTCACTGTGGCAAGACCGGCGATGGCGCCGGTCGCAAAGCCGACGCTGGTTGGCTTACCGACCTTGATCCGCTCGATCAGCAACCATGCCAGAGCAGCGGTGCTTGCACCCAGGTGGGTATTGATGATGGCGCTGGCCGCATCGTCGCTGGCGGCCAAGGCGGAGCCGCCGTTGAAGCCGAACCAGCCAACCCAGAGCAGGGCGGCGCCAGCCATGGTCAGCGAGGGGCTGTGCGGTAGCATCAGGGTGCGCGGAAAGCCCTGGCGCTTGCCCAGCAGCAGCACGGTGATCAGGGCCGAGACACCCGCCGTCGTATGGACAACGATCCCGCCGGCGAAATCCAGCGTGCCAAGCTTTCTTGCCAGCCACCCGCCACCCCAGACCCAGTGCGCCACCGGAGCGTAGACGATCAAGCTCCACAGCGCGCTGAAGGCTACGACCCAGCCAAAGCGGGCGCGGTCGACCCATGCGCCGACCATCAGCGCTGGCGTTATCGCGGCGAAGGTCATCTGGAACAGGGCAAAGGTCCGTTCCGAAATGGCGTAGTCCCCGCGCAGAAGATGGGCGGTGCCCTGCAGCATCCAGAAATTGCCACTGCCGAGATAGCCGTTCGTTATCTCGCCAAAAGCCAGGCGATAACCGCCAATGATCCAAAGGATCGAGACGATCGAGGCAATTGCTCCGACCTGGACCATCACGGAGAGGAAGTTTTTGGTTCGGACCAACCCACCATAGAACAGGGTCAGGCCAGGCATGGTCATCAACAGGACCAACGCCGAGGAAATCAGGATCCAGGCGGTATCTCCGCTATTTGCGGTCGCGCCCGCTGCCGGATTGGCATGAGCAGCGAAAGGTACGCCGGCAGCTAACGCGGCCAGGCCGATGGTCTTGATGATACGCATGAAAGATCCCCCCACGCCAGGGTCACATGCCCGGCGCAATTTTATGGCGGAGGGCTTTAATGCAGCAATGCTGTTCTGTGCAAGCCTGGGATGCAACTTTATTGCGTGAAACTGGGCTCAGGCCCAGCCTTCGAGAACCTGGTCTGGGGGGCGGTGGCCATCGACCCAGAAGCGAATGTTGGCGATGACTTTCTCCCCCGCATGGGCGCGGCCTTCGACCGTGGCGCTGCCGAGATGGGGCAGGGTGATGACATTGGGAAGCGCGATCAGGCGGGCGTCGACCTTTGGTTCGTTGGCAAAGACGTCGAGGCCTGCACCGGCAATCTGCCCGGACTTAAGCGCCTCGATCAGTGCGTCCTCGTCGATCAGGTTCCCGCGTGCGGTGTTGATCAGGTAAGAGCCAGGCTTCATCGTGGCGATGCGCTCGGCATTGACCATATGATGCGTGCCTGAGCCTGCCGGGGCATGAAGCGAGATGATGTCGGCTTCGGCAAACAACCGGTCCAGATCGGCCTCGTACCTGGCGCCGAACATATTCTCGATCGCCGATGGCAGGCGGTTGCGGTTGTGATAAACGATCTCAAGCCCGAAGGCGCGGGCCCGGTGCGCCACGGCCTGGCCGATGCGCCCCATCCCGACAATGCCGAGTTTCTTCCCGCCAATGCAGCGGCCCAGCATCGAAGTCGGCGACCACCCGGTCCATTTCCCGTCGCGGACCAGTCGGCTGCCTTCACCCAGGCGGCGCGGAACCGAAAGGATCAACATCATCGCCAGATCGGCTGTGTCGTCGGTGAACACGCCGGGCGTATTGGTGACAATCACCTTTCGCGCCCGCGCCGCAGCCAAGTCGATATGCTCGATCCCCGCGCCGAAATTGGCAATCAGGCCGAGCCGATCCCCAGCCTCTTCCAGCATTGCTCCATCAATCCGATCCGTAACGGTTGGAACGATCACGTCGCTCTCGCGCATGGCAGCGACCAATTCTTCGCGCGTCAGCGGACGGTCTTCGGTGTTCAGTGTAACGTCGAAAAGCTCGCTCATCCGCGCTTCAACCTCGGGCAAGAGGTGGCGCGTAACGTGGACCTTCGGCTTACCTTCGATAAGGCGGGGCGGCTTGGTATCGGTCACGACGGTCATGGGGAAGCGCTAGGCCGCAGTGGGCTATTCGGTCAAGCGGCTTGAAGCTTGTTGCCGTGCCCGTCTATCAGGCGACATGGTTCTTGTGCGTCGATTCCTGCTTCCTGTTGTTGTCCTGCTGTCCTCCTCTGCCGCCTTGGCCGAGGATGAGTCCGAGATTCCCTATTGGGCGTCCGTCCGCGCGGGCGAAGTGAACATGCGCGTCGGCCCAGGCGAGGATTATCGCATCCTGTGGGTCTACAAGCGGCCAATGCTGCCGCTCAAGGTCGTGCGGATCAAAGAAGGCTGGCGCCTGGTTCGCGATCCGGATGGCGCGCAAGGCTGGGTGCTCGCGCGTTTCCTCAGCCGCAAAGCTGGCGGTTTCGTCCAGGGTAAAGAGCCAGCGGATATGCGTGAAAAGGCTAGCAGTGATTCCAAGCTGCTGTGGCGGCTTGCGCCAGGAGTGGTCGGCCAACTGGGCGACTGCGCCAACGATTGGTGCGAATTCACCGTGGGGCCGCGCAAGGGCTACGTTCCGCAGGACCGCCTGTGGGGTGCCGGAGCACCCTGAAGCATAGGGACGGTCCGGAACGGCACGCCGCCCCGGACCTCAGTTTTCGTTAGATAAGTTCCACTGCAACCGCGGTGGCTTCGCCGCCGCCGATGCACAGGCTGGCGATGCCCTTGGTCTTGCCGTGACGCTGCAGGGCAGCGATCAGCGTTGTGACGATCCGCGCGCCCGAGGCCCCGATCGGGTGGCCGAGCGCCGTTGCACCGCCATGGACGTTGATCTTGTCGTGCGGAATGCCAAGGTCGTGCATCGCAAACATCGCAACGCAGGCGAAGGCTTCGTTGATTTCAAACAGGTCGACGTCAGCCAATGCCCAACCAGCCTTATCCAGCACTTTGTTGATGGCGCCGACCGGAGCTGTGGTGAAATCCTTCGGCTCCTGGGCGTGGGCTGCGACGGCGACGACCTTGGCCACGGGGGCAAGGCCCTTCGCCTTGGCAGTGCTTTCGCGCGTCACGACGAGGGCGGCAGCACCG
>CAZNBX010000208.1:0-3304 GCA_964571305.1 uncultured Novosphingobium sp. | reverse complement strand
GTTCCGGATCCCGAATGCGATGGTATAGGCATCGAAGAAGCGGTCCGGGAAGGGCAGGACTTCGGCATTCTGCCGCGACCAGACCAGCGTATCGAGGCCGCGTTCGAGCGCGCGCTCGATTCCGACATCCAGCATGTCCTGGTTGATGTCCGAGACGGTAATGGTCGCGCCCTTGGCTGCCATGCGGAAGGCGATGTCGCCGGTTCCGCCGGCCATGTCGAGGATCTGCTCGCCCGGCTGCGGCTTGACCCGGCGGACGAACTTGTCCTTCCACAGGCGGTGCATGCCCGCCGACATGGCGTCGTTCATCACGTCATACTTGCGCGCGACGGATGAGAACACCGCGCCGACCTTCTCGGTCTTCTCCTCGGGGGAGACCTCTTCGTAGCCGAAGGATACCTTTTCGCTCATGGCCCGCGCCTTAGCGACAAGGCAGGCGCGGTGCCAGCGAAAGCGTGTCTATTTGGGGACTGGAAAGCGTCACAAACGGATTGTCGGGCGGCCATGAAGTGCCTAACCACCGGGCCATGCCAGAGTTGCCTGAAGTTGAAACGACCGTTCGCGGTCTGGCGCGCTACCTCGATGGCGAGCAGCTGGCCCGGGTCGAAACCCGCCGAGCCGACCTGCGTCGCCCGTTTCCGCCCGATCTGGTGCAGGTGCTGACCGGCGCCACGGTCACCGGGATGGGCCGCCGGGCCAAGTATGGCCTGGTCCATACCGACCGGGGCCAGACCATGGTCTTTCACCTCGGCATGTCGGGCCGGTGGCGAATCGAACCCGACGAAATTGGCAAGCACGACCATCTGGTGCTGGAAACCGGTAGCGGCCACACCCTGGCCTTGTGCGATCCGCGCCGCTTCGGCTCGGTCGATCTGGTCGAGACCGAGCGTTTGGAGGCGTGGCCGCCCTTTGCAGCGATGGGACCGGAGCCGCTGGGCGAGGGATTGACCGCCAGCTATCTTAAAGAAGCGCTGTCGGGGCGCGCCGCTGCGATCAAGCTGATGTTGCTCGATCAGCGAATCGTCGCCGGACTCGGCAACATCTATGTCTGCGAGGCACTGTTCCGGGCGGGCATTGCGCCCGTGAAGGCCGCCGAAAAGGTGACCCGCGCGGCACTGGAACGCCTCGTTCCAGAGATTCAATCGGTCTTGCGTGAGGCCATCGAAGCCGGGGGTTCGACGCTGCGCGACTATGCCCAGCCAGACGGCGAACTGGGCTATTTCTCCAAGCGGTTCGACGTTTACGACCGCGAAGGGCAGCCCTGCGTCCGCTGCGGCGCGCCGATCAAGCGGATGGTCCAGGGCGGGCGCAGCACCTGGTCCTGCGGCAAGTGTCAAAAATGAGAGGAATGCTTGACGATTCGGGGGGGCAGGGTTAAGGGCCGCCCTTCCTGCGGGGCCGATTCCATGTCGGCGCCCCGTTTTGTACGAGATTCTTAAGGACGAACATGGCCAATACGCCGCAAGCCAAGAAGCGCATCCGTCGCAACGAACGTCGGGCCGAAATCAACGGCAACCGCATGAGCCGCATCCGCACCTTCGTGAAGAAGGTCGAAAGCGCGCTGGACGGTGGCGACAAGACCGCTGCTGCTGAAGCCCTCAAGGCTGCTCAGCCTGAACTGGCTCGCGGTGTTGCTCGCGGCGTGCTTCACAAGAACACGGCTGCACGCAAGCTGTCGCGTCTGACCAAGCGAGTTGCTTCGCTCTGATTCGCTACCGCGACTGATTCGCGGGACGAAAACGGAACGGAACAAGGTTAAGGGCCCACGGTAATCCGGCGGGCCCTTTTGCTTGTGCGCTGCACCCCAAAAATGCTGCGTCGCATTAATCAAACGAATCCGGCGATTCGCAATCGACCATTCTCTCAAGTCCATGATTTCAAAGGGTTTATGGTGCGCTCCGGAGATTCCCTTGGGTCGATTGGAGTCAAGGCGGTTTATTTCAGTTTTTTTACCTTGAGCGCCTTGCTCTCGCCGCTGAACCGTCCATAAAAAGCGAATGTCCCAGCAGCCAATCGGCCCTCGGGACATCACAGCAAAAATACAGAATTCGTGCATCGGCAACGGGCGGCTGGTGTTGGGTGGCGTGCGGCTTCCGCGCGTCGTTGGGTGGTGTTTCGCACGGGGGCGTAAACAGAGTGACCGGAATGGGTATGAGCGGATCGCAGGGTAAGCCTTCCGCTGCTTCAAACGCAGATGATGATCGCATGCGCGAGGAACAGGAAGCCCTGGACCTTGCGGCAGACTGGTCTGATATCAGCCAGGGCCTGCGCAAGGATCTGGGTCAGCAGCTGCACAGCCAGTGGATCAAGCCGATCCAGCTCGGGACCTTTTGCAAGGCCACGGGCACCCTGGACCTGTTTCTGCCGACCGAGTTCAGCGCGAACTGGGTTGCCGACCGATTCGCTGACCGACTCTCGCTGGCGTGGAAGATCGCGCGTCCAGACATTCGCAACGTTCGCATTTCGGTAGCTCCGAATCGCCGCGCGCCGCAGGGCCTGCGCTTCGGCAATGGCGAGGGCGCGCGCCGCGAGGCGCCGATGCCGCAGCCGGGCGATGCCCTGGGCATGGGCGCGGCTGAGTTGGGCACGCTGGGCCAGGGTTCGATCGGGCTCGACCCGTCGCTGACCTTCGCCACTTTCGTGACTGGCGCGGCCAACGTTCTGGCCAGCAATGCCGCGCAGCGCATGGCGGCAACCGAAACCCCCCAGTTCGCGCCGCTCTATCTCAAGGCCGCGACCGGGCAGGGCAAGACCCACCTGCTGCACGCGATTGGCCATGCCTATCTGGCTGCCCATCCGCGCGCGCGGATCTTCTACTGCTCGGCAGAGCGGTTCATGGTCGAATTCGTCCAGGCCCTGCGCCAGAATCAGACCATCGAGTTCAAGGCCCGCCTGCGCGGCTTTGACCTGCTGCTGGTCGACGACATCCAGTTCATCATCGGCAAGGCGAGCGCTCAGGAAGAGCTGCTCTACACGATCGATGCCCTGCTGGCCGAAGGCAAGCGCCTGGTCTTTGCTGCCGACCGTGCGCCCCAGGCGCTCGACGGGGTTGAGCAGCGCCTGCTCTCGCGCCTGTCGATGGGTCTGGTGGCCGATATTCAGCCGGCCGACATCGAACTGCGCCGCGCGATCTTGGAACATCGTCTCCAGCGCTTCTCGCCCACGCACGTCCCGGCTGACGTTGTCGAGTTCCTGGCCCGCACGATCAATCGCAATGTCCGTGAACTGGTGGGCGGCCTGAACAAGCTGATCGCTTATGCCCAACTGACCGGGCAGGCCGTGTCGCTCCAGCTGGCCGAAGAGC
>CAZNBX010000207.1:0-3335 GCA_964571305.1 uncultured Novosphingobium sp. | reverse complement strand
ACGTCAGCGGCCTTGGTGAAGATCCCGCCGCCAAGGCGAGCGAAGATCGAGATCAGCGACGCGCCGAAGGCGAGGGCTACCAGGCCATCGACCACGGTGCGGTCTTCACCCCCAACGGTGAAGCCGGCCGGGCCGGTGAGGTACCAGTAGAACACCGCGATGGCGAGCAGGGCCAGGCCCGCAACCAGCATCCCGGTGATCGCGCCAGCGCGAAATGCCAGGGTCAGGCCAGCTTGCAGTCCGTTCTGTGCCGCCGCAGCCGTGCGGACGTTGGAACGCACAGAGATGTTCATCCCGATGAAGCCCGCAACGCCGGACAGGACTGCGCCGATCACGAAGCCGGTGGCGGAAATTCCGCCCAGGGTCGCCGCGATGATGACCGCAACGACGACGCCGACGATGGCGATGGTGGTATATTGCCGCTTCAGGTAGGCTTGCGCGCCTTCCTGGATGGCGGCGGCGATTTCCTGCATCTTTTCATTGCCCGCGGGTGCGCCAAGCACCTGGCGGCTGGTGACGAAGCCGTAGACTACGGCCAAGAGTCCCAGCAGAATTGCGATCGTGACAAGATTCACGCGCCGATCCCCCTTTTATAGTTTCCCAAAACTTCCACCCCGCTTGCTGCGTGGCAGTATGTAAAGGTATAGGGCCGATTCGGAGCATTGCAACGCCGGAAAACCGGCGGCTTTTAGCGATCAACCGTGTTCGTAGCCGAGGCGTTCCGGCGGGGCCGAACCATCCAGTAACAAAGCATTTTCACCGCGTTCCCGCACCATGCCGATCGCATGGGCAGTGATCGGCAGTACCGCGTCCGGAGAAGTTGTGAACAGCAGTTCGTAATCCTCGCCCCAGGACAAAGCCGCGTCGCGGCGATCTTCCGGAACCGCAATAGGAACGGCCATCCGGTCCAGATCGATGGTCACGCCGGAGGCTTCGGCAAGGCGCTTTGCATCGAGCAGAACCCCGTCCGAGACGTCCATCATTGCGGTTGCGACTGGAGCCAGGGCCTGGCCTTCCTGAAGCAATGCCTGTCCGCGTCGGTAGAAGGTGGAATCGCCCGTGCCACTGCGCAGTGCTTCAAGCCCCAGCATTGCGCGGCCTACCGGACCGGTGATCCACACCCTGTCTCCAGCCCTTGCGCCGCTGCGGGAAAGTACGGGGCGGTGGGTCGCCTTGCCGATGGCAGTCAGTCCGAAGGTACGCGGACCGTTCGCTGCCACGGTATCTCCGCCGAGCAGTGCCGCGCCATAATGAGCGAGGGCGTGCTGCAGGCCGCGCAGGAAGGCGGTGTCATCTGCGCCAAGCTGATAGGACAGCAGGACACCAATCGGCTCGGCGCCCTTTGCGGCCAGGTCCGACATGTTGCTGGCCACCAGCTTCCAGGCGACGTCTTCGGCGCTTTGCTCGCCGAGGAAGTGGACCCCTTCGACCATGGTGTCATGGGTCAGGACCAGTGCTTCATCGCCGAATTCCAAAACGGCGCAATCGTCCGCCAGTCCCCGCGCGGCGGGATCACCCGCCATGGCGCGCAGGGCCGCGATGAAGGCGGCTTCGCCGGTCAGCTACGCACCGCCTTGGCAACGGCATCAAGCACGCCGTTCACGAACTTGGCCTCGCGCGCTTCGAAGAATGCATGGGCCACGTCGACATATTCGCTGATCACGGTCGCGGTGGGGATGTCGGCACGAGCCAGCAATTCCCAGGCGCCGGCGCGCAGGATCTGCAGCATGGTCTTGTCGAGCCGTTCCAAGCGCCAGCCTTCGGCCAGCTTGCCGGACAGGAGTTCGTCAATCTCGTCGCGGCGCGCATCGACGCCCTTCACGACATCGTCGAAGAACGCGACTTCGGCCTGGACGTACTGGTCGCCTTCAATCTCCGCGCCGAGCCGGTGGCGATGGAATTCGTCGAGCAGCATGGTCAGCAAGGTGCCTTCCATGTCGATCTGGTAGAGCGCCTGGACGGCGGCGAGACGCGCTGCAGAGCGCGCCTGTGAACGGGATTTCATATTCCGAGCCTTACTTCGATCGATCGGGCGTGGGCAGGCAGGCCTTCGGCATCGGCCAGTTCGACGGCTGCCGGGCCAATCGCCTTGAGAGCGGTTTCATCAAGCTGGATGAAGCTGGTGCGCTTCATGAAGTCCAGCACCGAAAGCCCAGACGAGAACCGCGCACGGCGGCCAGTGGGCAGAACGTGGTTCGGTCCAGCGACATAATCGCCGACCGCTTCGGGCGTCATGCGGCCCAGGAAGACCGATCCGGCGTGACGGATCTGGCGCATCAGGGCTTCGGGATCGTCGGTGGCGATCTGGACATGCTCGGCCGCCAGCGCATTGGCGAGGGCCGGTGCTTCGTCGAAGCTGGCAACCTCGATGATCGTGCCGTGGGTGTTCCAGCTTTCTGTCGCGACCCTGGCGGTCGGCAGTATTGCCAGTTCCGCCTTTACCTGTTCGGCTACGCGGTCGGCAAATGCCGCATCGTCGGTGATCAGGATCGACTGCGCGGCTGGATCGTGCTCGGCCTGGCTCAGCAGGTCGGCGGCGGTCCATTGCGGGTCGTTCTTGGCGTCCGCGATCAGCAGGATTTCGCTGGGGCCAGCAACCATGTCGATCCCGACGACGCCGTAAAGCTGGCGCTTGGCTTCTGCCACCCAGGCGTTTCCCGGTCCGGTGATGACGTCGACTGGCTTGATCCGCTCGGTGCCATAGGCGAGGCCAGCAACGGCTTGCGCGCCGCCGATCCGCCACACCTCGTCGACACCGGCCAGATGGGCAGCGGCGAGAACCAGCGGATTGACCTGGCCCTTCGGGGTCGGGGTCACGACGACCAGACGCTCGACCCCGGCAACCTTGGCCGGAATGGCGTTCATCAGCAGCGACGACGGATAAGCGGCGCGGCCACCCGGCACGTAAAGCCCGGCCGCGTCGACTGCGCGCCAGATTGCGCCCATGCGCACGCCTGCGCTGTCGGTTTCGTCGCGATCGGCGGGAAGCTGTTTTTCGTGGAAAGCGCGGATACGCGCTGCGGCCAGTTCCAACGCGGCGCGCAGGTCGGGCTTGAGCGCGTCGAAAGCTTCGCGGCACTGTTCTGCGCTGAATTGCCAATCGGCATCGCCGGACAGAGTATGTCCGTCCCAACGCGCGGTCATTTCGGCCAAGGCCGCATCGCCGCGGTTTTTCACTTCGCCAAGGATGGCCTCGACGTCGCGGGCAAGGTCATCCGCGCTTTCGCGGCGGTCGGAAACAAGGTGTTGGAACGCCTGCGCGAAGCCGGGATCGCTGGATTTGAGGCGCAACATCACGCAGCCTTTGCTTCGGCAACCAGCGCGCGGAACCGCTC
>CAZNBX010000206.1:0-3391 GCA_964571305.1 uncultured Novosphingobium sp. | reverse complement strand
ATAGATCGCGTCGAAGGCCAGGCTCGACTTGCCGCGGCCCGACAAGCCGGTGATAACAATCAACTTGTCGCGCGGCAGCGAGACGTCGATGCCCTTGAGGTTGTGCTCACGCGCGCCGCGGACGGAGATATGGGTCAGGCTCATGGCCGTGGCTGTTCCAGATTTGTTCGATTCGGGCAAGCTGGCTGCACCTTGGGGCACAGCCGCCGGGCGCGGCGCGCGCACCTTCCACCAACGCCGCTCTCCGCTCGGCAAACGACATTGACTCAATCTGGCCCGCGCGCGAGGCAGGTGCAGCTTTGCGAGAACCGGTCAGGGGGCCGGTCATCCGCCTTTCCGGAGAGAGTCGTACCATGAAATCACGTTATCTGATTGCCGGCGCCGCGCTTGCTGCCCTGGCCGTTCCCTTTGCCACCAGCCAGGTGATCGCCCAGGCGGCGCAGGCCGTGGCAGGCAAGCCCGTGATCGGCGCATGGGGCATCGACCTGTCGGGCCAGGACACCGCGGTCAAGCCGGGTGACGACTTCTTCCGCTTTGCCTCGGGCAAGTGGGAAGACAAGACCGAGATCCCGTCGGACCGCGCCTCGGTCGGTTCGTTCAACGACCTGCGCGAAACCACGCAGGAGCAGGTCAAGCAGATCATCACCGCCGCCCCCGCGAGCAGCAAGGTCGGCGCGTTCTATGCCAGCTTCATGAACGAAGCCGCGCTGGAAAAGGTCGGCATCGCCCCGCTGAAGCGCGACGTTGCGGCGATGAACGCGATCAAGACCAAGAGCCAGTTCGCCCGCTTCATGGGTGAAACCAACGGCAAGTTCGGCATTTCGCTGATCGACTACGGCGTCAGCTCGGACACCGCCAACCCCGAACTCAACGTGCTCTATCTCGGCCAGGGCGGCATCGGCCTGCCCGAGCGCGAATATTACCTGTCCGACCAGTTCAAGCCGCAGCGCGAGGCCTACAAGGCCTATATCGTCCGCACCATGACCGCGCTGGGCTATGCCGAGCCGGCCAAGGCCGCCGACATCATCATGGGCTTTGAAACCGAACTGGCCTACAAGAGCTGGAAGATCGCCGACCGCCGGATGATCGAAAAGGTCAACAACCCGATGAGCACGGCCGAACTGGCCGCCTATGCCCCGGGGCTTGATTGGGACGCCTTCTTCGCCGGGGCCAAGGTCCCCGCGCAAAAGCGCATGATCGTGGGCGAAAACACCGCGATCAAGGCCCATGCCAAGGTGTTTGAGGAAACCCCGCTGGCAACGCTGAAGCTGTGGCAGGCGTTCCACATGGCCGACCAGGCTTCGCCCTATCTCAACAAGGCGATGGTCGACAGCCGCTTTGCCTTTGCCAAGACCCTCTCGGGCGTGAGCGAGAACCGCCCGCGCTGGAAGCGCGGCGTCGACCTGGTCGGCGGTTCGCTGGGTGAACTGGTGGGCCAGGACTATGTCGCCAAGTACTTCCCGCCTTCGTCCAAGGCGAAGATGGAAAAGCTGGTCGCCAACCTGAAGATCTCGATGGCCGGCCGGATCCAGAACAACAGCTGGATGAGCGCCGCGACCAAGACCGCAGCCCTGGAAAAGCTCCAGAAGATGGACGTGATGGTCGGCTATCCCGACAAGTGGCGTTCGTATGAAGGGCTGAAGATCGTTCCGGGCGACCTCTATGGCAATGTCCAGCGCGCTGGCCAGTTCAACGCCGCCTACAACATGGCCGACCTGGGCAAGCCGGTCGACCGCAAGAAGTGGGCGATGAACCCGCAGACGGTGAACGCCTACAACGGCGGTCTGGAAAACAAGATCGTGTTCCCGGCAGGCATTCTGCAGGCACCGTTCTTCGATCCGAACGCCGATGATGCGGTGAACTATGGCGCCATCGGCGGCGTCATCGGCCACGAAATCATCCACGGTTTCGACGACCAGGGCCGCAAGATCGACGCCACCGGCGCGGTGCGCGACTGGTGGACCCCGGAAGACGCCAAGCGCTTTGAAGAGCAGGCCAAGATCTTCGGCGCGCAATATGCCGCGTTCGAAGTCGTCCCCGGTGCCTTCATCAATCCGAACCTGACCATGGGCGAAAACATCGCCGACCTGGGCGGCGTTTCGGTGGCGCAGGAAGCCTACCACGCTTCGCTGGGCGGCAATGCCGCGCCGGTGATCGACGGCCTGACTGGCGACCAGCGCTTCTTCATGGCCTGGGCCCAGGTGTGGCGTGCCAAGGCCCGCGAAGCATCGCTGCGCAACCAGGTCGCAACCGACCCGCACAGCCCGGCCAAGTACCGCGCCTTCGTGCCGCTGCGTAACGTTGATGGCTGGTATGCCGCGTTTGGCATCCAGTCGGGCGACAAGCTGTACATTGCCCCGGAGAAGCGCGCGCGCCTCTGGTAAGCGCCTGATCCGTTCAGTGACCAGTCACGGGGGGCGGCGTTTGCGCTGCCCCCTTATTGCTTTTCTCCCCGGTGAGGATCCGACCCATGCGTAATCTCTCCCTCGTTTCGCTTTCCGCCCTGGCCCTGGCCGGCTGCGCCGCCAGTAATGCCCAGCCTGCCGCGACCCCTCCTGCGGCCCCGACCCAGGCGGCCTATGCCCCGGTGATCCCCAAGGGCACCGGCATATTCGCCGAACCGTCGAGCCTGCCGTTCCAGGCGCCGGACTTTTCGAAGATCCAGGAAAGCGACTACGAACCGGCGATCGAGCAAGGCATCACGATCTGGCTGGCCGAGATCGACGCGATTGCCAACAACCCGGCTGCGCCGACCTTTGAAAACACGCTGGAGGCGATGGAGCGCTCGGGCACGATGCTCAGCCGCGTCTATGCCGTGTTCAGCGCCCTCACCTCGGCCAACACCAACGACACCCTCGACGCGATCGACAGCCGCACCTCGCCCAAGCTGACCGCGGCGCGAGATTCGGTCACGCTCAACCCCAAGCTGTTCGCCCGCATCAAGACCCTCTACGATGCCCGCGACACGCTGGGCCTCGCTCCGGACCAGATGCAGGTCCTGACGCTGACCTATGAAAACATGGTCCGCAACGGCGCCAACCTGTCCGATACCGACAAGGCGACCCTGACCGAGATCAACGGCCAGCTTTCGACGCTCACCACCGATTTCGGGCAGAAGCTGACCAAGGGCACCAAGGACGGCGCGCTGGTCGTGAACGACCGCAAGGCGCTGGCCGGGCTGTCCGCTGCCGACATTGCCGCCGCTGAAAAGGCCGCGGCCGATCGCGGCCTGCCCAAGGGCAGCTATGTCCTGGCGATGCAGAACACCACGCAGCAGCCGCTGCTGCCGGCGCTGACCAACCGCGCGACCCGCCTCGCCCTGTTCGAAAAGGCCTGGAACCGTTCGGAACGCGGCGATGCCAACGACACCCGCAGCCTGATCGTCAAGCTG
>CAZNBX010000205.1:0-3392 GCA_964571305.1 uncultured Novosphingobium sp. | reverse complement strand
GCGCACGAGCATCTCTATTACATCGATCACCTGATCGATCCCCGCCCCTGGCTGGCCGGACCAACGATGAGCCTCGCCGATCTTGCCGCCGCGGCGCAAATCTCGGTGGCTGACTATCTGGGTGGTCTCGATTGGGCCGGGCACGAGCAGGCCGCCGGCTGGTATTCGGTGTTCAAGAGCCGGCCCAGCTTCCGTCCCTTGCTGGCGGAACGGATGGAAGTGATCCAGCCGCCCAGCCACTATGCCGACGTGAACGCCTGAGCGACCTCGCTCAATAGGCGATCAGGTCGCTCAGCAGCTTGCCAAACCCGCCGATTAATTCGGCATAGGCATTGCCACGAAAACGTCGTTTGCGGACAAACACGCGTTCATCGCCCAGCGGGATGTGCTGGAACGCGTTCCACGGTTCGTGACCGGTGTCGAAGTCCGCCAGAACCGGAAGCGACAGGCTGCGTGCCGCATCTAGGCCGAGGATTTCACATTCCTGATCCTGCCTAGTCAAAGAGGCCAGGTCGACCAGTTCGAGGGCCTGCGCCTGTCCGCCTGCCCAGGACAGGCTCTTTCCGTTGACGGTCAAGGGACCATTGGTTCTGGTCATGTCGTGCCGATTGAGGATCGTGCTCAGTTCCAGGGATAGCTGGACTGGGTCTAGCAAGATGACCTCGTCATGGTGGCGATCCGGATCACCCTTGTCGCTGACCAGATAGCCGGGCCACTGCGCCACGATGAACGGTTCGATCAACTGGCGGGCCTCATTCGATAGGCTGGAGCGGACTACTGGTTCCAGTGCGTTGCCGCCGACCTTGTCGTCCGCTGCGAGCAAAAGCACTGTTTGTTCGGGATTTCGTCTGAGCAGATGCAGCGCTACCAATCCTGGGATCATCCCATGGCCGTGGATCGCCAGATCATATTGAACCAATTCGGCTGCTCGAATGGACCGAGGATTGGGTGTGCTCAGCAAAGACGAGACAGTCATTCGGATTCCAATGTGATTCGCGGCACCGCGACCTGCCAAAACTAGGTAATTATACGTGATTAACCTACTGAATTAACCACATACATTAGCGCTTCGGAGGGAATGCTGCAGATTTGGGGTAATTCAATCTTTCATGTTAATTCAGATAGATAAGTCAATTTTACTCGCGGTTTCCAGTGCATATCGTGGTTAAAGAATGGTTGAAGCAACAATTATGTTGGCAAATTGCAGTCAAAATGGATTAACTTGAGTTCGTAATCGAGAGATCGGAACGAGTCGTTCCAGAGTCTCTCGGAACAGGGCCGCATCGATATTGGAAAGTTTTGATCACCGGGATTCCCGGAGCGATCTTTGCTGTCTGGAGTTCGTTGATGTCGCTTGTTCGCAACAAAGCTTTGTGGATGGTCCGGGTGGCCACTGTCGCACTAGGTGTGACGGTCGCGATCCCTGCCATGGCGCAATCGCAGAGCGGCCCCGTGTATGGTCCGATCGACGCATACTGGCGCGATCCCCTGATCACTTACACCTATCCAGGGCCGGAAAAGGCGGAGCTCCGCATTCCAGTGAAGGCGTCGGTGGGCGGTCAGTGCGGCTTTGCGACGGCTCCCAATGCAACCCGCGACGTCGGTCAGATCGATACCACGCCGATCAACGAGATCGTCAACTTTGTGCCGGAATGCACCGCTCCTTGGCGCATTGCCGTGTCGTCTCAGAATGGCGGACTGGTCACCGATCCGACGGCTACGCTTTCAAGCGGCTACCTTAACAAGGCTCCCTATACCGTCACCCTTAACATCAACAATGATGGCACTCCCTCTCCGCTGACGGCATCATGCGCTGTCGCGAACCTCCAAACGTCTGGCGGAGCGTGTGATTTCAAGGGGACTGCAAGCACGACAGTCGGCTTGCTGGTTCCGCGATCCTATCAGCTGAGCGAGCCGGTCTGGCCGTCCTGGGCCAGTTGCAGTTCGACCGCGCGGTCGATGATTGCCGCCTGGTCGGACTCCGAGACGGTGACTGAACCACTATGGTTGAGGGCGATTTCACGACCGTCGACCAGCAAGCTCGATCCGGCCAGCGCGGAAGAATAGTCTGCGACCACGCGGTAACCGCTCGGGCTGTTGCAGAATTCCTTGAGCGTGCCGAGCGAAACAGTGCCCGCGTTGGGGGCAATCACGCTCGCCTCGACATTGGCGCGGCAGATGACGGGGACAAAGCCCGATACGCTGATGGTGTACTTGCTTCCGCCGATCGAAACCGACGGTTCGAAGCCACTTGCCGGGGCGATGGTGGCGCAAAGACCGGCAACGACCAGCCCGAGTTTGGAAAGTTTCATTTCGGCCTCCCGAATTTCGTCGAGGTCCTGAATGCCACCATCTCTCTCAAGGGTTGGTCACCTGCAGTGGTTAATGGATTCGCTGGGCTAAAGTTGGCCGCGGTCGAAACTGGCGTATTTTGTGCAAAAAAGTCATGCTGTTGGATCAATCCGGCGCGGGTTGGCCAGGTTAACCCGGCAAAAAATCATCATTTGCGCTGCTTGTGCGCAGGCTGTTCCAGTGCCTCGCCGGATGCTGTCCAGAATTTCGTGCAACAGTGGATGAAATTTTTCTCGGGATGATGCCTTCGCTCTACGACATTGTCCGGAATGCCAGAAAACTGCCGGTTTCAAAGGGCGAAAGGGCGTTTTTACGGCAATCTAACCATGCGATTAAAACGGGTTGTCAAGCGGGCAAGACGGTGTTCTATTCTAACCTGCAACCACCCCACCAAGGGGGTGGGCTTAACAAGGAGAGTGGGCCATGAGGGGTAAACTGACCCTACTTGCTGGCGTATGTGCCAGCGCAATCGCATTTCCTGCCTTCGCGCAGAGCGCGAGCGATGATACCGACAGCACCGAGATCGTCGTCACCGCACAGCGCAACAACCAGCGCCTGCAGGACGTTCCGATCGCGGTCAGCGCCTTCAATACCGAAGCGCTCGAAAAGCAGCAGATCAAGAACACCTCCGACCTTCAGCTCTCGCTGCCCAACGTGACGTTCACCAAGACGAACTTCACCGGCTCCAGCTTCACCATCCGCGGCATCGGCGACCTGTGCGTGGGCGTGACCTGCGACCAGGCCACCGCCATCCACATGAACGATGCGCCGCTGTTCGCCACTCGCCTGTTCGAAGGCGAGTTCTATGATCTGGCGCAGATCGAAGTTCTGCGCGGACCGCAGGGCACTCTGTTCGGCCGCAACGCGACTTCGGGCGTTATCAACATCCGTTCGGCCCGTCCCAACCTGACCGGCGTTTCCGCCAATGCCGAGCTGGAATACGGCAACTCCAACCACGTCAAGGCCAAGGGCATGGTTAACCTGCCCCTCGGTGACATTGCAGCCGTGCGCGTGGCGGTATTCGATCTTAATCGCGACGT
>CAZNBX010000204.1:0-3418 GCA_964571305.1 uncultured Novosphingobium sp. | reverse complement strand
CGCGAGGGTGACGAGAGGGCTAGGCACTCGTCAAGGGGGTCTGCCGCCAGGCAATGAAGAAGCCGAGGCCCAGTAGCGCGTCGATCGCCGCAAATGCCGTCACCGGAGCCGGCACCGGATATCCCTCCGCGAACAGGGCCAGCGTCGGCACGGCAAAGACCAGCTTCTCCGCAACGGCCAGAGGCATGAGTTCGCGATACTTGACCGGATCGCTTCCAATCACCCAGAACACGCCCTGGAACACAAGAGCCAGCCCGATAAAGCCCAAAAAGGTTTCGCCCATGGTGGGAGGCAGCGGCGTCAGATAAAGCGGTGCAAGCACGATCACGCCATATATCGCGGCCCATCTGAACATTCTCGGCGGAAAGCGTGTCATGGAGCTGCCCTTCTCTTAACTGGCCAGAAGGCTCACCCGGCCCGCCGCATGGCGGACCAGCCGTCCGGCTAGTTCCAATTCCAGCAGGGCAAGCTGCACCGCCGATGCGCTCTCCCCGCTCTGCCGGATCAGTTCGTCAACCGCGACTGGCGCCATGGTCAGCAGCGTTGTGATGTCGGCAGGACGGTCCGCCAGCTCATCCGGCAACGCTTCAAACGCGCTGGCAGGTTCGCGCAAGATGGAGCGCGGCATGCCATCAAACCCGTTGACCAGCTCGATCACGTCTGCCGCCGACTGGACCAGCACCGCTCCTTCGCGGATCAGTTCGTTGCAGCCTTGCGAACGCGGCTCCAGCGGCGAGCCGGGCACGGCCATCACTTCCCGCCCAGCCTCCGCAGCCAGCCGCGCGGTGATCAGCGAACCACTCCTGGGCGCGGCTTCGACCACCACGGTTCCCGCCGCCAGCCCGGCGATGATGCGATTGCGCGATGGGAAATGGCGCGCCAGGGGTTCAGTCCCGGGAGGCTGCTCGGCCAGCAGCAGCCCGCGCTGCGCCACTTCTTCCTGCAAGTCGCGGTGTTCGGGCGGGTAGGTAATATCGATCCCGCTAGCGATCACGCCAATCGTGCCGCCAACCAGCGCAGCCTGATGCGCCGCACCGTCGATCCCGCGTGCCAATCCGGAAACCACGACCAGCCCGGCTTCAGCCAGGTCCGAAGCAAACTGGCGCGCCAGCTTGACCGCTGCGGCAGAGGCATTGCGCGCACCGACAATTGCGACGCAGGACCGCTTGGCCAGGGCAAGATCGCCGCGACAGGTCAGGATCGGCGGGGCGCTGTCGAGTTCGCCCAACAGGGCGGGATAGTCCGCACTGTCATGGAACAGGTAGCGCGCCCCTGCCGCGCGGACGGCGGCGGTTTCGCGTGCCACGCGTTCTTCGCTGGCGGGTTGGTACTTTGCCCCACCGCGCCCCGCCAGGTCAGGAAGCGCCTCCAGCGCTTGCCCTGCCGTGCCAAAGCGACGCAGCAGCTGGCGAAAGGAAACCGGCCCGACATTGGGCGAGCGCAGCAGGCGGATACGCGCGAAGGCCTCCTCCTGCGACAGCGCGGTCATCCCTTTGACCCGACCCTCGGCTCGGTCCCAGCACGCAGGCGGGCAATATTGGCCCGGTGGAGGACCAGCACCAGTACGGCGATGGCGACCAGTACCGGCACGAATTCAAGCCGCCCAAGCAGAGCGGCCGCGACCGGAGCGGCCATGGCCGCGACCATTCCCGAAAGCGAGGAAATGCGCGTCACAGTCAGCATCAGCAGCCAGGCCGCCGCATAGGCCGCGCCAAGCGGCCAGGCGAGGCCCAGCGTCACGCCCAGCGTGGTGGCCACGCCCTTCCCGCCCTTGAACTTCAGCCACAGCGGGAAGCAATGCCCCAACACCGCACCCAGCGCGGCAAGGCTGGCCACTTCGGGGAACCAGCGCCAGGTGAGCCACATGGCCAGGAAGCCTTTGGCCCCATCGAGCAGCAGCGTTCCTGCCGCCAGACCCTTGCGCCCGGTACGCAGGACATTGGTGGCGCCGATATTGCCCGATCCGATCTGGCGGATGTCGCCCGCATCGAACAGGCGCGTCAGGATAAGTCCGAATGGGACCGATCCAAGCAGGTATCCCAACCCCAGAGCATAAACCCAATTCATTGCCCCACCTTCCCTTCCTGGCCTAAGCCTAGCTACAAGGTGGGCCAGACCACAAGCCCGGACAAAGGGATTGCAACGGAAATGGATGAGAGTGCACCGATCCTGCTGTTCGATTCAGGTGTCGGCGGCCTGTCCGTCCTTGCGGAACTGCGCCGCGTCCTGCCCGAGGCTCCCGTCGTCTACGCTGCTGACAACGGCGGCTTGCCCTATGGAACCAAGACCGAGGCCGAAGTCGCCGCGCGGGTTTGCGGCCTCCTTGGCCGAATGAGCGAGCGCCTGCATCCCCGCCTGATCTGTATTGCCTGCAACACGGCATCGACCATTGCGCTGGCCATGGTGCGGGACGTGCTCAACGTGCCGATTGTCGGCACCGTGCCCGCGATCAAGCCGGCGGCGGAGCAGACCCGCACCGGCACGGTCGGACTGCTCGGTACGGCGGCGACGATCCGCCAGCCCTATGTCGACCGGCTTGCGGCGGAATTCGCAGGCGAGAAGACACTGCTGCGCTTCGCCGCCGGTGAACTGGTCGGCGCGGCGGAGGCCAAGCTGCGCGGCAAGCCAGTCGATCCGGCCATCTATGCCCGCGCCGCGGCGGGATTGCGCGATCAGCCGGGCGGCGACAGGATCGACACCGTGATCCTTGCCTGCACCCATTTCCCGCTGGTGAAAGACGAACTCGCCGCGGCCTTCGGACCGGGTGTAAGCTTCGTCGATGGCGCCGTGGGCATTGCCCGGCGGATCGTCCACCTGACGCAAGGCCAGACTTTTCGGCGTGCTCAACCGGACTTCGCCCTGTTTACCAAGGACGAAGCAGACTTGGCGGAATTGCTTCCCGCACTGCAAGCACATGGGCTGGAGCGGATCGAAATCCTGGCGTGACCAGCGCGCATCGGCCATGCTCCATTTGATCCAGAACAACGCGTTTCCGCTGGCCTTTCCCCATATCTTGGCGTAGAGCGCGCGAAAATTGCGGCGCTCAGCCGGGAGTAATTCGCAAAGTGAACTACGATCACATTTTCGATCAAGCGATCGAGCGGCTCCATTCCGAAGGCCGTTACCGCGTGTTCATCGATATCCTGCGCAACAAGGGGGCCTACCCCAACGCACGGTGTTTTGCAGGCCACAACGGTCCCAAGCCGATCACGGTCTGGTGTTCGAACGACTACCTGGCAATGGGCCAGCACCCCAAGGTCATTGCGGCGATGGAAGAAGCGCTGCACGACGTCGGCGCCGGTTCAGGCGGCACCCGCAACATCGGCGGCAACACGCATTACCACGTCGACCTGGAAAGCGAACTTGCCGACCTGCACGGCAAGGAAGGCGCGCTGCTGTTCACTTCGGGCTATGTCTC
>CAZNBX010000203.1:0-3435 GCA_964571305.1 uncultured Novosphingobium sp. | reverse complement strand
GCCTTTGCCGATCAGCAGCAGGTCTTCCCGGAAATGCTCGCGATCACCGCGGCCCGTGCCGAGGAACTGCGTTACGGTGAAAACCCGCATCAGCGCGCGGCGCTCTACATTCCCAAGGGCCCGCACGGCCAGGGCATCGCCCAGGCGCGCCAGCTGCAGGGCAAGGAACTGTCCTACAACAATTACAATGACGCAGACGCCGCGCTGGAACTTTGCGCCGAATTCAAGGGGCAGGATCCGGCGGTAGTGATCGTCAAGCACGCCAACCCCTGCGGCGTCGCCCAGGGCTCCAGCCTGCTCGATGCCTGGCAGGGCGCACTGCAGTGCGATGATGTTTCCGCGTTCGGCGGGATCGTTGCGGTCAACGTTCCGCTCGATGGGCCGACAGCGGAAGCGATCTGCCAGATCTTCACCGAAGTGGTCGTTGCGCCAGATGCCGATGAAGCGGCCATCGCCGCCTTCTCGCGCAAGAAGAACCTGCGCCTGCTGCTGACCGGCGACCTGCCCGATCCGCGCCGTGGCGGACTGGCGGTCAAGCCGATCACCGGCGGCCTGCTGGTCCAGAGCCGCGACAATGGCGCGATCACTCCTGCCGATCTCAAGGTCGTGACCAAGCGGGCGCCCACCGAGCAGGAACTGAAGGACTGCCTGTTTGCCTGGACCGTGGCCCGCCACGTCAAGTCCAACGCGATCGTTTATGCCAAGGACGGCATCACTGCCGGGATCGGCGCGGGCCAGATGAACCGCCGCGACAGTTCGCGCATCGCGGCTATGAAGGCCGCTGAAGCGGCCGAGAAGTTCGGTTGGGCACAGAGCCGCACGGTCGGCAGTGCGGTTGCCTCCGACGCGTTCTTCCCCTTCGCCGACGGCCTGCTGGCTGCGGCCGAGGCGGGTGCCACAGCCATCATCCAGCCGGGTGGCTCGATCCGCGACGAGGACGTGATCAAGGCCGCCGACGAGGCCGGTCTTGCCATGGTTTTCACCGGGATGCGGCACTTCCGTCACTAAGTTCCACTGTTCACCGCATAAGCCCTTCGCCTCGTCGCGCCCGAGGCTAGGTGAAGGGCATATTCACTGGACGGTAAGCAGATCTTCTGCAGGAAAGCGCTCCCGAATTAACCTTTGCGCCGAGTTTCCCCGCCGATGGGCCTGTTCAAACCCGATCTGTACCGTTCCTTTGCCATCGGTTTCGTTGCCGGCGCCGCAATCTTTGCGGGCGCGATGAGCTTGAAGAACGAAAATTCGATCGCCGAGCGCGTCATTCCGTCGGCCAGCGCTGCACCGGTCCTGCCTGACCAGACGCTGGTCGATCCTTCGGCACCGCAGCAGCGCTAACGTTTGCGGACGGGCCACGGGCCTACTATATCGGCCCCATGGCCACCGCGCACCATCATCACCACCACGAACCGACCGGGCAAAGCCTGGTCGAGGAAGCCGCAAAGGCGCTGGTCGATTCCGGCGAACAGTGGACCGGAATGCGCGAAGAAGTCTTCGCGGCCCTGGCGGCGCAGCCGCGTCCGGCATCAGCATATGATATTGCCGAGGCCGTTTCGCAGGCGCGCGGCAAGCGGGTCGCGGCCAATTCGGTCTATCGCATCCTCGACCTGTTCGTGGCCTCGAACCTCGCCCGCCGGATCGAGAGCGCCAATGCCTACATCGCCAACCCGCATCCGGGCTGCCGCCATGACTGCATTTTCCTGATCTGCGATTCCTGCGGCCGGGCCACCCATCTTGATGATGACGGCATGACCGGCGCCCTGATCGAGGCCGCGCGCGGTGCCGGTTTTGCCGATATCCGCCCGGTGGTTGAGCTGCGCGGCATATGCAGCGCCTGCAATTAGCCAGAGCGCGATCGCACTCTTCACTTTTGTGTCAATCGACTCCGTAGAAACCAGTGTGTAAGGCACGAAAATGAGCTCTTCTCCGGCAACGCCGCTCCTCGACACCGTCAACATCCCCGAAGACCTGCGGCGGCTTGAGCCGGGCCAGCTGCGCCAGTTGGCGGACGAATTGCGCACCGAGATGATCAGTGCCGTCGGCACTACTGGCGGGCACCTTGGGTCCGGGCTGGGCGTGGTCGAACTGACTGTCGCGATCCACTATGTGTTCAACACGCCGGACGATAAGCTGGTCTGGGACGTGGGGCATCAGGCCTATCCGCACAAGATCCTGACCGGTCGGCGTGATCGGATCCGCACCCTGCGCCAGGGGGGCGGCTTGTCCGGCTTCACCAAGCGCAGCGAGAGCGAATATGATCCGTTCGGCGCGGCGCATAGCTCCACCTCGATTTCCGCTGCGCTCGGCTTTGCCATTGCCAATAAGATGGCGAACCAGCCGGGCAAGGGCATCGCGGTGATCGGCGACGGCGCGATGAGCGCGGGCATGGCCTACGAGGCGATGAACAACGCCGCCGATGCCGGCAACCGCCTGGTCGTTATCCTCAATGACAACGACATGTCGATTGCCCCACCGGTCGGCGGCCTCTCGGCCTATCTGGCGCGCCTCGTGTCCTCGCGGCCATTCCTGGGTTTGCGCGATATCGCCCGGCGCCTGTCGCGCCGCTTGCCCGAACCGCTGCACCGAGCGGCGATGAAGACCGACGAATTCGCCCGCGGCATGGCCATGGGCGGTACCCTGTTCGAGGAACTCGGCTTCTACTACGTTGGCCCGATTGACGGCCATAACCTCGACCAGTTGATCCCGGTGCTGGAAAACGTCCGCGATGCGGCCGAAGGCCCGTGCCTGATCCATGTCGTGACGCAGAAGGGCAAGGGCTATGCTCCTGCCGAGGCGAGCGCGGACAAGTACCACGGCGTGCAGAAGTTCGACGTGGTCACCGGCGAACAGGTCAAGGCCCCGGCCAAGGCCCCGGCCTATCAGAACGTGTTCGGCGAAACCCTTGCCAAGCTGGCCGACAGCGATCCGACGATCTGCGCGATTACCGCTGCCATGCCGAGCGGCACCGGGGTCGACAAGTTCGCCAAGGCCCATCCGGACCGCTCGTTCGACGTCGGCATTGCCGAACAGCACGCGGTTACTTTTGCGGCAGGCCTCGCGGCGCAGGGGATGCGTCCGTTCTGCGCGATCTATTCGACCTTTTTGCAGCGCGCCTATGACCAGGTGGTTCACGATGTGGCGATCCAGAACCTGCCGGTCCGCTTTGCTATCGACCGCGCCGGTCTGGTCGGCGCGGACGGAGCCACCCATGCTGGCTCGTTCGACGTGACCTACCTTGCCAGCCTGCCGAACATGGTGGTCATGGCTGCAGCCGACGAGGCGGAACTGGTCCACATGACCTATACCGCGGCTTGCCACGACAGCGGCCCTATCGCCTTCCGCTATCCGCGCGGCAACGGCGTCGGCGTGGAACTTCCTGAAGTTCCGCCGCAGCTGGAACTCGGCCAGGGCCGGAGCGTTCGCCAGGGCAGCAAGGTC
>CAZNBX010000202.1:0-3480 GCA_964571305.1 uncultured Novosphingobium sp. | reverse complement strand
ACGCTGACCCCGACCATCAGGCTGAGCGTGAAGCACGAATTGACCAGCACCTGGCCATATTCGCTGTCCTTCATGTATTCCGCATCCAGGTGCAACTGCGCCGGATTGTGGCTCAGCGTCGTGAACAGCAGGTTGTCGGTCTCGGTCACGGTGCGGCGGATCGCGTGCTCGAAACGCTGCCCCACCGCCAATTCATCAAACCACAGACCTGCCATGACTTTCGCTCCTTGTTGCGGCGTTCCTAACAGCGACGCGAGTCACTGGCCAGCACCCCTTTTCGGCTGCCGGCCACAACGAATTTGCGGATACTCATACGTATACCATTGGACAGCCCGGCGACTGCGGCCATGACTGCATACATAAAGCCAAAGGGGAGAGAACATGGCTGCACCTATCACCGGATCCGCCACGGGCGGCGGCGCCCAGCCCGGCGGAAAGACCGGGATCGTCCTGGCGCTGGCCTTTGCGGTCTTCTTCATCCTGGGCGGGGTAACCAACATCAACGACCTGCTGGTCGGCAAGTTCAAGCCGATGTTCCACCTGAGCCATGCCCAGGCGAACCTGGTGCAAATGGCCTTCTTCATCGCCTATGCCCTGTGCTCGATCCCGGCCGGGATCGTGATGAGCAAGCTCGGCTACATCCGCACATTCGTGCTGGGCTTTGTGATGGTGGCTGCAGCGGCCTTCCTGTTCATCCCGGCATCGGCTGCTGCGTCCTATCCGGGATTTCTGGCGGCGCTGTTCTTCATCGGAGCGGGGATTACCGTGCTGCAGGTCGCGATGAATCCGATCATTACCACGCTGGGTCCGGTGGAAACCTCGCACAGCCGTCTGACCTTTGCCCAGGCCTTCAACTCCATCGGGGTGTTCCTGATGGTCTATGGCGGTGCGGCATTCCTGCTGGGCAACTCCCAGCCGCTCGATCCGGAAAGTGCCAGCGAAGCGCAAATCCAGGCCTATCGCGTGGCCGAAGGCGCCTCGATCGGTCAGGCCTATACCTGGCTCGCCATCGTCATGCTGGCCATGGCCGCGCTGTTCTGGACGTTCCGCTCGGCGATCGACCAGAGCAAGGCGGAAGGGGTCAAGCTGGAAGGCACCCTGGCCCTGTTCCTGCACAACCGCCGCGTCCAGCTGGGCGCGCTGTGCATCTTCACTTACGTCGGTGCCGAAGTGGCAATTGGCTCCAACCTGATTGCCTACCTGGGTGAAGAGAGCGTCATGGGCCTGGGCCTCGAGGCTGCGGGCAAGCTGGTCGCGATGTACTGGCTCGGCGCGCTGATCGGGCGCCTGCTCGGCGGCTTCATCCTGCGCCTCGCAAAGCCGGGCCGCGTGCTTACTGCCTTCGCCGCGGCAGCGATTGGCCTGATCACGGTGTCCGCCCTGTCGAGCGGCTGCCTGGCCGGTTATGCGCTGATCCTTGTCGGGCTGTGCAATTCGCTGATGTTCCCGACGATCTTCAGCCTCGGCACCGAAGGCCTGGGCGAACAGACCCCGCAGGGTTCCGGCATCCTCTGCACGGCAATTGTCGGCGGCGCGATCGTGCCGGTACTGTTCGGCCTGGTGGCTGACATCAGCAATGTCCGCCTCGCCCTGATCGTTCCGGCCCTGTGCTATGCGATCATCGCGCTGTTCGGGGTCTGGGCCGTGCGCAATCCCAGCCACGCACATTCCGGTGGCAGCGACGGACCGGTGTTCGAATAATTCCCCAGCCGGGCGGGCCTAGGCTCGCCCGGTTTCCCCGGACAAGAGCGTGGGATCGATCCCCTTGCTGCGCCAACTGGCGGTCCAGCGCTGCTCAGGTGCGGTGTCGAACAGGATCGCCTCCGACCCATCTAGCACTTCCCAGCCGTGGTGCTGCAATTCACCTTCCAGCTGTCCGCCCGTCCACCCGGCATAGCCCAGTGCAACCAGGAAGCGGCGCGGACCGCGCCCTTCGGCAATGGCGTGGAGAATCTCCAGCGAAGCGGTCATCGCGCACAGCTCTCCCGCCATGATGGTGCCGTTGCCCTGCCATTCCGGCGAATGCAGCACGAACCCGCGCTGTTGCTCAACCGGCCCGCCGTCCAGGATAGTGCAATCCGGCGCCTCGCCCGGATCGATGTCGAGGTCTTCAAGCAAGGCATGCAGACCTAGCCCGTCGCGGAGGCTGCCAAGGCCAATGCCCAGCGCACCTTCCTGGTCATGGATCATCATTGCGATGACCGAGCGGCGGAAACGCGGGTCACCCATGCCGGGCAGTGCCAACAGGAATCGACCGGCCAGGGAGGAACTATCGGGCATGGTGCAAATCTAGTGCACTACGCCGCGACCACAAGCCCGCTCTCGGCAAGACAGGGCAGAGACGCGGCGGCAAGTGCTAGCTGCGAAACACGACGGTCTTTTCCCCATTCAGCAGCACCCGGTCCTCCAGGTGCAGGTGGACCGCCTCGGCCAGCACCCGGCGCTCGATGTCGCGGCCCTTGCGGACCATGTCCTCGGGAGAATCGGAATGCGTCACGCTTTCCACGTCCTGATGGATGATCGGCCCTTCATCGAGGTCAGCGGTAACATAGTGCGCCGTCGCACCGATCATCTTCACCCCGCGGGCATGGGCCTGGTGATAGGGCTTCGCCCCCTTGAAGCCGGGCAGGAAGGAATGATGGATGTTGATGCAGCGGCCCGACAGGAACGCGGCCAGATCGTCCGACAGAATTTGCATGTAGCGCGCCAGCACGACGAGTTCCGCGCCCGATTCCTCGACCACCTGCTTGATCTGCGCTTCCTGTGCCGCCTTGGTTTCACGGGTAACAGGGAAGTGGTGATAGGGCACTCCGTCCATCATGCTGATCGACAGCGCCTCAAGCGGGTGATTGCCGATGACGCCGACCACTTCCATGTCGAGCTCACCGATGCGCGTGCGATAGAGCAGGTCACCCAGGCAATGGTCGAACTTGCTGACCAGCAGCAGCACCTTGCGGCGCGCCCCCTTGGCTCGCAATTGCCAGTCCATCCCATGGGCAGCAGCAATTCCTCCGAAACCTGCCCGGATCGCCGCAGCGTCCGTCTGGCGCGGATCGAATTCGACCCGCATGAAAAAGCGCCCACTGTCCTCGTCGTTGAACTGCTGCGCCTCAAGAATGTTCGCACCGATCTGGAACAGGTAACTGGTTACCCCCGCCGTGATCCCGGGCTTGTCGGCACAGGACAGGGTCAGGATTTGGGCGTCGGACATTCTTGATTTCCCCTTTTCGGTCGCGCCCCTTTGCCGTTTTTGAGCAATCGGCAAAGCAAAATAATCTATTGGTCCCCGCACCGGAGACTCGGGCAGGGCGTGAATTGCTTGCCTTTGACGTGATTCCCCTTTAGGGGCGCGCGCTTCAACCGACACGGATTCGATGATCGGCCTGGCCACAAGGGCTGCCATGGCGGATCGGACGTGTCTCGAAAAGGAGACGAAAATGCCCAAGCTCAAGACGAAGAGCGGCGTCAAGAAGCGCTTCA
>CAZNBX010000201.1:0-3487 GCA_964571305.1 uncultured Novosphingobium sp. | reverse complement strand
AGGAGCTGGAGAATCGCGGCGTGAGGCCGCAAAAGGAAATCTTTTACGACCTGCCCGACGACCTGATGGGCAAGCTGTGGAAGGGCCAATATCGCGGCCAGCGCCAGCACTGGTTCCTAGCACGGTTCAATGGCAACGATGCCGACATTCACCTAGAACGCCACGACCCGCCGGAATTCGCCGAGTGGCGGTGGGAAAACCCGCTGATTCTTCCGGACCTGATCGTGCCGTTCAAGAAGCGCGTTTACCGAGCCGTGCTCGACGAATTCCGCGATCTGATCTGACGCTTTGATCAGTTCGCGGATACGACCGGTTTTGCCTCAATCTGCTGGGCGGTAACGACCTGCGGCGCGGGACCGCGCTCGATTGCCGCGGACAGGCGGCTGGCCGAGGCACAGGCAATTCCGCCGCACAGTTGTTCAAGTCGTGCGAGATTGCGGCGGGCCTTTTCCACGGCGCCCTTTTCGACTAGCGCTTCGCCCTCACCGGCAATGGCCTGCTGGTTCTCGGGATCGAGCTTCAGCGCCTCGCGGTAATAGTGCAGCGCCTTGCCATGCATGCCCTGCTTGCGGGTCGCTTCGCCCAGGTTGAGGTAGATCGTCACGTGCCCCGGCTGGATCGTCAGCGCGCTTTCAAAGGCGTCGACAGCCTCGTCGATCTTGCCTGACAGCATGTCCTGACGCCCCTCGGCAACCAGCACTGCGGCGCGCGGATCGAGCGGTACCGGCGGCGCGCTATGACCAGTGCTGGCCGTTACCGACGCAAGCAGGGCAAGCGCGGCCGCGGCGGGGGAATAACGCATGATTTGCTCCTTGAGCCTAGGCATCGAACGCGCATTTACCATGGCGAACCAAAACTGGCGATGAAAAAGCCATCGGTGCCATCTGCCCAAGGGGACAGGCGCCAGCCGAGACCGCGAGGGCTTCCTGCGGGTAACTGCGGCAGATCGACGCGCCATTCCGAATGGCGTTCCAGAAATGCTTTGGCCTGATCGGCCCCTTCGGCGTCGAGCAGCGAACAAGTCACGAAAATGATTCGTCCGCCGGGCCTCACCAACTGCGTGGCAAGATCGAGAAGGCGCGACTGGATAGCGCCGTAACGCGCCACTTCGCGCTCGTTCAGCCGCCAGCGCGCTTCAGGATTGCGGCGCCATGTGCCCGTGCCGGAACAGGGTGCATCGACTAGCACGGCGTCGGCCTGAGTGATCAGGTCGTCCAGCGCGACACGCTCGGCATTGGGGTTGAGCAGTCGCGTTTCAATAAACGTTGCCCCGGCACGCTCGGCGCGCGGCGCAAGGCGTGACAGCCGCGAGCGGTCCGTATCGCAAGCAATCAGCCGCCCGCGATTCTCCATCGCGGCAGCCAGAGCCAGTGTCTTGCCCCCTGCCCCGGCACACAGGTCGATCACCGTCTCACCGGGCCGCGCCCCGACAGCCTGGCAGGCAATCTGCGAACCGCCGTCCTGAACTTCGATCAGGCCATGGCGATAGGCGTCCCACTGCTCCACCGCTGTTCCGGAAGGCAACCGCACTCCTTGCGGTGCGGCAATTGGCTCACCCTGCTCTGGCAACGCGATCGTACTGCGGTCAGCCCGGAGCGTATTCACCCGGATGTCGAGTGGCGCGCGGCCAAGCAAGGACCCAGCTTGTCCGGCATCGATCCCACTCTGAGCCAAGGCGGACTCTAGCCAAGCGGGTGCAGTCCCGCTCTCGCCTATAGCCTCACCCGCCACAATGGGCGCGGGTCCATGGCGTGAGCCATCAAACAGGGTCAGCAGGTCAGGTTCGCCTTGCGCCAGCAGCAGCATGGCAGCGCGGCCGCTTTGTGGGACCGGACCACAGGCACGAATTGCGCCATAAACCAGTTCGCGCACCGCGCGCCGGTCCTTGCTTCCGGCAAAGCGGCGGGTACGGAACCAATCAGCAACGATCCGGTCGGCGCTTGCCCCGCCGCCTTGCGCAGCGGCGATGACAGCGTCGAGGATCTCTATCGCCGCCTGGACACGCGCCTGCGGGGTCACAGCTTGTAGTTCGGAGCCTCGCGGGTGATCGTCACGTCGTGGACGTGGCTTTCCTTCAGCCCGGCATTGGTGATCCGCACGAACTGTGCACGGGTGCGCAGGTCGTCGATGGTGGCGCTACCGGTGTAGCCCATGGCCGCCTTGATCCCGCCGACCAGCTGGTGGATCACGTCCTTGGCTGGCCCCTTGTAAGGCACCTGACCTTCAATCCCCTCGGGAACCAGCTTCATCTGGTCCTTGATGTCTTGCTGGAAGTAACGGTCCGCACTGCCGCGCGCCATGGCCCCGACCGAGCCCATGCCGCGATAGCTCTTGTAAGCGCGGCCCTGGTACAGAAACGTCTCGCCCGGCGCTTCCTCGCACCCGGCCAGCATTGAGCCGACCATGATCGTGCTCGCACCGCCCGCCAGTGCCTTGGCCGCATCACCCGAAGTGCGCAGGCCGCCGTCAGCAATGACCGGCACGCCGCTGTCCTTGGCTGCGCGTGCGGCTTCCATCACCGCAGTCAACTGCGGCACGCCAACCCCGGCGCCCACGCCGGCGCTGCAGACCGAGCTCGGAATGATGCGGCCCTCCAGGCCTACACCACCCGCGTCGATCAGCGCGCGGGTCGCTTCATAGGTCGCGACGTTGCCGGCGATGACCTTGGCCGAATTGGAAATCTTCTTCACCCGCTCCACCGCGCGGGCCACGTCCCTGTTGTGGCCATGGGCGGTGTCGATGATGATCACGTCGCACTCGGCCGCAAGCAGCGCCTCGGTGCGTTCGAAACCCTTGTCCCCCACGGTCGTGGCTGCGGCCACGCGCAAGCGCCCCGTCGCATCCTTGGTCGCGTCAGGATAGGTGATCGCTTTTTCTATATCCTTGACGGTGATCAGCCCGACGCAATGGAAGCCGTTGTCGACGACGAGTAGCTTCTCGATACGGCGCTGATGCAGCAGGCGCTGCGCCTCTTCCTGCGAAACGCCAGCCTGCACTGTCGCCAGATTGTCGCGGGTCATCAACTCGGAAACCGGCTGCATCGGGTTTTCGGCAAAACGCACATCGCGGTTGGTAACGATGCCGACCAGCTTGCCGCTCGCCTCAACCACCGGGATTCCCGAAATGCGGTTTTCCGCCATCAGCAGTTGTGCCTCGGCCAGCGTCGCATCGGGCGCGATGGTGATCGGGTTGACCACCATCCCCGATTCATAGCGCTTCACCTGACGGACGGCGGCCACTTGTTCCTCGATCGAAAGATTGCGGTGGAGAACGCCGATGCCGCCCAATTGCGCCATCACGATCGCCATGCGCGCCTCGGTGACGGTATCCATCGCCGACGACATGATCGGAATGTTCAGTGTGATGTCGGGGGTTATCCGCGTGCGCGTGTCAGCCTGGCTGGGCAATATGGTCGACTCGCAAGGCTGCAACAGCACATCGTCGAAAGTCAGGCCTAGGCGGATTTTGTCGGATTTCATGGTGCCAC
>CAZNBX010000200.1:0-3490 GCA_964571305.1 uncultured Novosphingobium sp. | reverse complement strand
CTCCGCCGGGACGCCGAAAGTCATGCGCAGGAAGTTGCCGGTGTAGGACAGGTTATTGTCCGGATAGACGAACGGCTGACCGACCGAGTACTTGTAGGCCATGGCCGCAATGGTCGGCATCTTGGCGATCAGGCGGTGGCTGGCGATCTTGCGCTGTACCGGGTCCGCGATGTCGGTGCTGTCGTGGTAGAATGCGGACAGCGCGCCGACCACGCCGCACATTACCGCCATCGGGTGAGCGTCGCGACGGAAGCCGTTGTAGAAGCTGGTGAGCTGTTCATGCACCATGGTGTGGCGCGTGATCGTGGTGGTGAACTGATCAAGTTCCGACTTGCTGGGCAGTTCGCCGTTGAGCAGCAGGTAGCTAACTTCCATGAAGCTGGAATGCTCTGCCAGCTGACCAATCGGATAGCCGCGGTGCAGCAGGACGCCTTCGTCACCGTCGATGTAGGTCAGCGCACTTTCGCACGACGCGGTCGAGGTGAAGCCCGGGTCATAGGTGAACATGCCCGTCTGGCCATAGAGCTTGCGGATGTCGATGACATCCGGGCCAACGCTGCCCGAGAGAACGGGATATTCGAATTCGCCCGATCCGGCGCCGAGTTTAACCGTATTGCCCACTTAGCTACCTCCTCAAACCTTGCCTGCTTCGGCCGAAACCTGGGCACCAATACGGGCCAGACTTTCTTCCCGGCCAAGCAGGACCAGAACGTCAAAAATACCTGGGGAAGTTGTTTGCCCGGTTAGCGCGGCCCTAAGGGGTTGCGCAAGCTTTCCGAGACCAAGTCCCAATTCTTCGGCCATCGCCTTCAGGCTCGCTTCGAGCGCTTCGAGCGACCATTCCTCATCGGCGATCCGCGCGTGGATCTGGCCAAGTAGACTGCGCGCGTCGTCGGTCAGTAGGGCGAGGGCCTTTTCTTCCATTGCCAGCGGACGCTGCGCGAAGAGGAAGGCGGCGCTGGCCGCGAGTTCGTTGACGTCCTTGGCCCGCACTTTCAGCACCGGCATCGCCTGGGTCAAAAGCGCAAGATCGACGCCGCCGGTCAGCTTTTCCGCGACCAGTGCCGCCAGATGTGCATCGTCGGCCTCGCGCAGGTAATGCGCGTTGAGGTTGAGCAGTTTGGCCAGGTCGAACCGCGACGGGCTCTTGCCGACATGGGCAATATCGAACCACTCGACCGCCTGTTCGCGGCTGATGATTTCGTCGTCGCCGTGGCCCCAACCGAGACGCAGCAGATAGTTGAACAGGGCTTCCGGCAGGACGCCCATTTCGTCGCGATAGGCATCCACGCCCAGTGCCCCATGGCGCTTTGACAGTTTGGCACCGTCATGACCGTGGATCAGCGGAACGTGGCCATAAGCAGGCTCGGGCCAACCCATGCCGCGGATGATTACCAGCTGGCGGAACGCATTGTTGAGGTGATCGTCGCCGCGAATGACGTGGGTCACGCCCATGTCATGGTCATCGACCACCACGGCAAGCATGTAAGTCGGGGTGCCGTCGGAACGGAGCAGGACGAAATCGTCGAGTTCTGCGTTCTGGACCGCCACGCGCCCCTGGACGAGATCCTCAATCACGGTTTCGCCGTCGCGCGGAGCCTTGATCCGGACCACGAAGGGCTTGTCAGTCGGGGCAGTGGCCGGATCGGCATCGCGCCATTCGCTGTCGATACGGAAGGTGCGGCGTTCGGCCTGCGCGGCTTCGCGGCGTGCCGTCAGCTCTTCCGGAGTGAGGTAGCAGCGATAGGCGTGCCCCTTTTCCAGAAGTTCATGCGCGACGGCGGCGTGGCGCTCGGAACGGGCAAACTGGAAGGTCGCCGGTTCGTCGCCGGCCAGGCCAAGCCACTCCAGGCCATCAAAGATCGCTTCGATGGCGGAGTCGGTTGAACGCGCGCGGTCGGTATCCTCGATCCGCAGCAGGTATTTCCCGCCGTGATGCCGGGCGTAAAGCCAGTTGAACAGGGCAGTGCGGGCACCGCCAATGTGCAGATAACCGGTCGGCGACGGGGCAAAGCGCGTAACGACGCCGCGGGGCTCACCCGTTGCAGCCATGACGCTATCACTTGCCATCAATCGTCCCTTCCTGTCATTTGCACCCATGGGTCGCGAAACATTGCCGCAAGTACCGATGGGCAGCCATGCGGCGCGCGCCGCTGCACTGCAACATGGCCCTTGGCGCATGCGTGCGAACTTGTCCAGCGGGCTTGAACGGGTCGAGCGATTCCTTGCGCGAACCAGTCTGGAGCATGCGCCATGGGTAGTGGTGGCCTTTGGCAGCGGGATTGCCGCGTGGTTCCTTGGCAGGAACATCTGGCAATGGCTGGCAGTGATCGGATTTGGTCTGGGCAGCGCGACGGCGGCATGGGCCGCAATGCCCGCGCCCGGCGCGTTTCCTTTCTTGCGCCGGGCCATTGTCACAATGGGTCTGGCGCTGCCCCTGGGGTGCGGGCTGGTTTGGGTGAAATCATCGGTTGTCGGAACACCGCCCATTGCCCGCCCATTCGTCACAGAAATCGACGCGGCCGTGATCTATCGCGAGGAGCAGCCTGCCGAGGGGCGGGTACGCCTGCTTCTGGCAACCCGCGAGGTGGATGGCGGACGCGCTATCAAGGTCCGGCTGAACCTGCCGCTGCAACTGGCGCGTCCGGAACTGGAAGAAGGGGCCAGAATTCGGGTGCGGGCGCGCCTGGTCCCGCCGCCGCCGCCGATGCTTCCCGGAGGCTACGACTTCGCCCGGACGGCCTGGTTCTCGGGCATTTCTGCGACTGGAACCGCACTCGGTCCGGTCACGGTTCTTTCGCCCGGTGAGCGCGGCGCTTTGCGTGCGGCGCAACAGCGCCTGTCACGGCACGTACAAGCCAACATCGCAGGGGCGCCAGGCGCGATTGCAGCAGCCTTTGCCAGCGGGGATCGCGGGGCAATCTCCGAAGCGGATGACCAGGCGATGCGCGATGCTGGGCTGACCCACCTGCTATCGGTGAGCGGTCTTCACGTTAGCGCCGTGATCGCGGCGGCTTATTTCGTCGTACTGCGCCTGCTTGCCTTGATGCCATGGTTGGCCTTGCGCGTCCGCTTGCCGCTTGTCGCCGCAGGGGCAGGGGCGCTGGCGGGGATTGGCTATACCCTGCTGACCGGGGCCGAATTGCCGACCATCAGGTCTTGCCTCGGGGCAATGCTCGTACTGCTGGCCATGGCCATTGGGCGCGATCCGCTATCGATGCGGATGGTGGCGATCGCCGCCTTCGTCGTCCTGTTGTTCTGGCCCGAAGCGTCGATTGGCCCGAGCTTTCAGATGAGCTTTGCCGCGGTCATCGCGATTGTCGCACTGCATGGATCGCAAACGATGCGCGCCTTCAATGCGCCGCGCGACGAAGGTTGGGCGATCAAGGGCCTGCGACAGGTCGCGAGCCTGTTGCTGACGGGTGTAGCCATTGAACTGGCACTGATGCCGATCGTGCTGTTCCATTTCCACCGGGCAGGTGTCTACGGG
>CAZNBX010000199.1:0-3580 GCA_964571305.1 uncultured Novosphingobium sp. | reverse complement strand
GGCGCCCTCGGCCGGATCGTCGCGCCGGGCGATCTCGATATAGAGGCGCCCGGGGAACAGCGTCTCAAGCTTGCTGCAATAGTCCCGCGCCGCATCGCCCTTGCCATCGGAAAACAGGCGAACCAGCGCGCCTTCCCCAGCACCGGTCAGGCAGATCAGGCCGTCACTATGCCCTTCCAGATCGCCAAAGGTGACGTGCGGTTCGAGTTCCAGCGGCCGATCAAGGTGCGCCCGGCTAACCAGGTGACACAGGTTGTTCCAGCCGGTTTCATTCTGGGCATAGAGCGGCAGCCAGTCGATCGTCTCGCTACCGTCGCGGCGGACGCCTAGCAGGGTGCCGACGATCGGCTGGATTCCAGCATCCCGCGCCGCCCCGGCAAAGGACATCGCGGCATAGAGCCCGTTGCGATCGGCAATGGCGATGGCGGGGAAGCCGCGCTCTTTCGCCAGCTTGGCAATCGCCTTGGGATCGATCGCCCCTTCGAGCATCGAATAGCTCGACAATACGCGCAGGGGGACGAAAGGTTCGAAAGCCATGTTCGGACCCTAGGGTGAGTAGCCGGGATTCGCAAAGGCCTGAACAGCCTATTCACAACTTGCCGCAGCTAACGCCGAGGCAGGGAAAAATCAGAGCAGCTTTTCGATGTCCTTGGCGATGGACTGCGGTTTGTCGGTCGGGCCATAGCGGCGTACCACCTTGCCGTCGCGGTCGATCAGAAACTTGGTGAAGTTCCATTTGATCGACTTGGTCCCCATCACGCCCGGCGCTTCGCTTTTCAGCCAGGAGTAGAGCGGGGTTTCGTTCGGCCCGTTGACTTCGACCTTGGCCATCAGCGGGAAGCTGAGACCGAAATTGACCTTGCAGAATTCCTCGATCTGGTCGGCAGTGCCGGGTTCCTGGCCGCCGAACTGGTTGCAGGGGAATGCCAGCACTTCAAAGCCGCGCTCGCCGTACTGCTTCCACAGCGCCTCAAGCCCGTCGTACTGCGGAGTAAAGCCGCACTTGCTGGCCGTGTTGACCACCAGCAGGACCTTGCCCTGCTTATCCGCCAGGTTGACCTGCTTGCCGCCCGGCAAGTCGGCGGTGAAATCGGCAATCGTCGTCATGGCATTCTCCCCGCTTTCAATTTTCCAGCAGGATAGGGGCCACCGCCCCCGCGTCAATCGCCTCGTACTGCCCGAAGGAACAGGTTAAGCAGAACTATTCCAGCACGCCGTCGTGCAATCGCACCACGCGGTCCATCCGCGCGGCAAGCCGCTCGTTATGGGTCGCCACCAAGGCCGCGCTGCCGGTGCCGCGGACCAGTTGCAGGAACTGTTCGAGCACGCGGTCAGAGGTGCGCTCGTCAAGGTTGCCGGTCGGCTCGTCGGCCAGGACCAGTGCAGGCCGGTTGGCGAGCGCACGGCCCACCGCAACGCGTTGTTGTTCGCCGCCGGAGAGTTGGCTCGGCCGGTGATCCAGCCGCTCGGCCAGGCCCAGGGCAGTCAGCAGCTCCCGCGCCCGCTCCACCGCTTCGCCGCGCGCCGTCCCGGCCACCAGTTGCGGCAGGACGACGTTTTCCAGTGCAGTGAAGTCGGGCAGAAGGTGATGGAACTGATAGACGAACCCGATCCGGTCACGCCGCAGCACGGTGCGTTCGTCGGCAGAAAGCTTCGACGCATCGACCCCGGCAATGTCGATCTCGCCGCCAAAGCCGCCTTCCAGCAGGCCGACAGCTTGCAGCAGGGTCGATTTACCTGAACCTGACGGCCCCAGCAGGGCCACGATCTCACCCGGGGCAACCTCCAGATTGACGCCGCGCAGCACGTCGATCCGCTCGCCGCCCTGCTCGAAACTGCGTGTCAGACCCGCAAGGCGAATGACGGGACTATTCATAGCGCAGCACCTGAACCGGATCGGTACTGGCCGCACGCCAGGCCGGATAAAGCGTGGCTAGGAAGCTGAACCCCAGCGCCATGATACAGATCAGCCCAACCTCGACCGGATCGGTGCGGGCAGGCAGTTCGGTAAGGAAGCGGATTTGCGGGTCCCACAGATTCTGGCCGGTGACGATCTCGATGAAGTGGACGATCGGCTGGCGGAAGAACAGCACAAGGAAGCCCAGTGCCAGCCCACCCAGCGTCCCGGCCAGACCGATGACTGAACCGGTCGTCACGAAGATCTTCAGAACCGAGCGCCGGCTGGCGCCCATGGTCCGCAGGATCGCGATGTCGCGGGTCTTGGACCGGACCAGCATGATCAGCGAGGACAGGATGTTGAACGCGGCGACCAGCACGATGATGGACAGGGCAAAGAACATCGCCACCCGCTCTACCTGTAAGGCTTCGAACAGGCTGGAATTCATCGTCTTCCAATCGACCACCGCGACCTCGCCCGCGTACTTCTGGCGCACCGGTTCGACAATCTGCGCAGCGCTGTCGGGATCGCTGACCTTGACCTCAATCATGCCGACCGCGTCGCCCATCATCAGCAGGGTTTGCGCATCCTGCATCGGCAGGACAACGAACCGCTCGTCCAGATCATAGACGCCAACTTCGAAAATCGCCGCGACTTCATAGGAAATCTGGCGCGGGACAGTGCCGAAGGGGGTCGACTGGCCCTGCGGATTTATGATCGTGATGAAATCGCCAACCCGCGCACCTAGATTGTTGGCAAGCTGCGAACCCAGCGCAACCTTGCCGGCATCAGGCTTCAGCGCCGCAATATTCCCGGTGACCACCTTTGGCGCCAGCGCTGCGATGTCTTCCTGGGTCTGGCCGCGGGTGAAGATGGCTTCGGCCCGTCCGTTGAAGCTGGCGAGCAGCGGCTGCTCGATCAAAGGCGAAGCGCTGACCACACCCGGCGTTGCTCGGGTGTCCTGCAGCACGGCACGCCAGTTTTCCAGCTTGCCGCCATAGCCTTGGATGATCGCATGGCCGTTCAGCCCCACGATCTTGTCGAACAGTTCGGCGCGGAACCCGTTCATGACGCTCATCACAATGACCAGCATGGCGACCGAGAGGGTAACGACCCCTACCCCGATCCCAGCAACCACAGCGATCACCGCCTCGCCCCGCTCTGGCATCATGTAGCGCTTGGCGATGGTCCAGTCGAATGGGGAAAGCAGCAAACCGGTTCTCGACACGAATTTGGGAAGGGGCAGGCAGGATTTAGGGGGAATGCTGCCTCAGGGCAATGCCCTCACCCTTGCCTTCGCGGGCAAACGCGGCCAAAGGCGCAGCGACAGGGCACATTCCAGCGCCAGGCGACTCAATCATGAACCTTACCCATCCCTTCCTTGACGCAGACGGCGACAAGCTGCGCGAGGAATGCGGCATCTTCGGCGTGATCGGCGCCAAGGAAGCGGCTGCGATGACTGCGCTGGGCCTTCACGCCCTGCAACACCGTGGCCAGGAAGCCGTCGGCATCGTCAGCTTCGACGGACAGGAATTCTTCGCGCGGCGGGGCCTTGGCCATGTGGCGCAGGTCTTTTCCGAATCCACAATCCTGGAAGAACTGCCGGGCGAAATGGCCTCTGGCCGCGTCCGCTATGCCACCACCGGTGGCCAGGGCTGGGGCTAGGTCCGGCCGCGCCCTGCC
>CAZNBX010000198.1:0-3646 GCA_964571305.1 uncultured Novosphingobium sp. | reverse complement strand
TGCATGTCGTAATGCGGCACGGTGAGCTCGGGGGTCTTCATCACCAGGTCGCCGGAATAGCGGGCGTGGAATTCGCGCACGTCCTCAATGCGGCGGGCGATCAGCGTCGGCGGCATGAAATGCGCGAAATCGAGGACAAAGACCTTTTCCGGCGCATTTCGGACGCTGGCTGGGTCATTGACCACCAGGGTCTGGCCCTCAAGCCGCTCCAGCAGGTGCGTCGCAGTGATGTAGGACAGGTCGAACGGCGGGTCCTGGCGCATCAGGACGACGTCGACGTCAGCCACCAGATCGATCTTGCGATGGTCGTCCATGGAAAAATGATCACCGGGCACGCGCTGTACCTTGACCGGCGCGGCCCAGGCGGTGAGCCGCCCGCAATCGTAGGCCAGCGTTTTCACGTCGTAGTGATAAACTGTATGACCGCGCGCCTGGGCGGCCTCCATCAGGGCAAAGCTCGAATCCCCAGCGACATTGATCGTTTCCAGGGGGTCCATTTGAACAGCGACGCGCAGCGACATGTTACCTCCGCATAAGGGCAAGCCGCAGGTGGCGACTTAGCACGGGTTTGGCAAGCGGCGTTGCATTGTGCAGCCGTCAGCACAAGCTGTCCCAACCACGGAGAACCCATGCGCAAGATCCTGCTCGCCACCCTGACCACCGCTGCCCTGCTTGGCTGGAACGGTACCGCAATCGCCAATCCTCCCGCTGCGCCCAGCACCCACGGCGAGGAACATCACGAAGGCAAGGATGACCACAAGGCCGACAAGCACGACGACGGCCATCATGACGGTAAGGACGACAAGCACCACGGCGACAAGCATGAGGCAGAAAAGCCCAAGGCCTGATTATCGCTACGCGCCGGGTTGCCAGGCATTGGTAATCCGGCGTGGCCAGCGCCAGGGCGAAATCAGCAGCACGTCGACCCGGATCGTGTCCCCCGGCTTGGCAAACCTTGCTGTCAGCGCTTCGGCAGCGGCACCAACGCGGCGCAGGCGGTAATGATCTATGGCGAGATCCAAGCCGAAGCCATTGGCGCGCCATTTAACCTCGACGAAGGCAAGCGTCCCGCCACGCCGCGCCACCAGGTCGACCTCCCCGCGCGGCGTCTTCACCCGTCGGGCCTTGATGCTCCATCCGCACAAACGCAGATACCACGCCGCAATCGCCTCGCCGCGTCGACCGTCGGCCTCGCGTCTTACGCGATCCTTCACTTCAGTTCCATCGCCCGCGCATAGAGCGCCTTGCGGTCCAATCCGGTAGCCCGCGCAACTTCGGCCGCAGCCTGGCTAGGCTTGTGATCGCGCAGCGCGGCACGGAGCAACTCGTCCGCATCGTCCAGGCTGACCTCCCGCTCACCAGGCGGTGAAACGACCAGGACGATTTCCCCGCGCGGTGGGTTGGCCGCGTAGTGCACCGTCAATTCGGTGGGCGATCCACTGCGGCACTCCTCGAACATCTTGGTCAGTTCACGCGCCACGGCGACTTCGCGACCCGGTAGAACTTCATCCACCGCCTGAAGCGTATCGAGCAATCGCGGCGCGGTTTCATAAAACACCAGGGTCGCCTTGATCGACGCAAGTTCAATCAGCGTATCGCGACGCGCCTTGTCCTTCGATGGCAGGAAACCAGCGAACAGGAACCGGTCGCTCGGCAAACCCGCCAGCGTCAGGGCGACAATCGCCGCGCTGGGACCCGGGATCGAGGTGACGGCAATGCCCCGTTCCCGCGCGGCGCGAACCAATTGGTAGCCGGGATCGGAGATCAGGGGCGTCCCGGCATCGCTGACCAGGGCAATCGGCTGCTCACTGGCCATGGCAAGCAGATAGTCGCGCGTCGCCTCGCTGGCATGATCGTCATAACGGATCAGCCTGGTCTTCGTCCCGACATGCTGCATCAGCTTCCCGGTGACGCGGGTATCCTCACAGGCCACCGCAGCCACGGCACCGAGTATCGCCGCAGCCCGGGGGGAAAGGTCGCCCAGATTGCCAATCGGCGTTGCAACGATGTAGATGCCGGGGCTTAGCGCTTGATCCATCGGCGCTACATGGACTGCCGACGAGGGAGCGACAAGGGATGATCGAGGCGCGAATGAACCGCAGGGCACTGGCCCTGCTGATTGGCGTGGCTCTGGTCTCTGGCTGCAAGATGATCCCAAAGGGGCCAAGCGGCACCCCTGCCCCCGAAGCCGGACCGAATGACGGTCTCCCGCCCGACAAGGCCCGCCACCGCGTGGCCTTGCTCGTGCCACTAAGCGGACCCGGTAGCGATCTCGGCCAATCGATCGCCAATGCCACGACCATGGCAATCCTCGACACCAATGCGCAAACAGTCCGAATCACCACCTATGACACGGCTGCCGGGGCTGACGCGGCCGCTGCGAAGGCGATGCAGGAAGGCAACCGACTGATCCTTGGGCCGCTGCTGACCGAGGACATTTCTTCTGTCTCCGGAATTACCAGCGCCAAAGGCGTTCCGCTGATCACCTTCTCCAACGATCCGCGCGGAGCCAGCCGCGATGTGTTCATCATGGGCACGACGCAGGACAGCTCGATCCTGCGCGTCGTTGAATTCGCCAAGACCAAAGGCGTGAACCGCTTTGCCCTGCTCGCACCCAAGGGAGATTTCGGCGGCCGTGCGACTGCGGCATACACCGATGCGATCAAGTCCGTCGGTGGCACCCTGGTCGCCAGCGACAGCTATGATCGCGGCAACAATTCAGTGCTTAGCGCGGCATCCCGGCTCAAGGCCAAAGGGGGCTTCCAGGCGGTTCTGATCGCCGATACGCCAAAGGTCGCGGCACAGGCTGGCACTCGCCTACGCGGCGGCAAGACGCTGCGCATTCTGGGCACCGACCTGTGGAGCGGCGATCCTGTTGTCAGCAGTTCCCCAGCTCTGCGCGGCGCCTGGTTCGCGGCCCTGCCCGACACCCGCTACCGCCAATTTTCCTCCAGCTACCAGTCGCGCTTTGGCGCATCGCCCTATCGACAGGCCACGATGGGCTATGATGCAGTCCTACTGACCGTCCGCATCGCACGCGAATGGCGCGGCGGCCTGCCATTCCCGATCAGCCGCCTGACCGATCACGGCGGATTCCTGGGCCTGGACGGTCCGTTCCGCTTTGCGCCGAACGGGATGATTGAACGCGCGCTTGAGGTCCGCGAGACCCGCGCGGGCGGCGTCACCATCGTCAGTCCCGCACCCGAGAAGTTCGTGGACTGACGAAAACCTTGGCAGCCCGCTTGCACGCGGGATTCCAGGCGTTCTATAGCCCTGCCATGTCCGATGACCTGTTCGACAAGCTTCCCGCCAGTTCGGGTGATTCCTACGATGGCAGCGCTATCGAGGTGCTCGAAGGGCTCGAGCCGGTTCGCCGCCGCCCGGGCATGTACATCGGTGGGACCGACGAACGCGCATTCCACCACCTCGCCGCCGAAGTCCTCGACAACGCGATGGACGAAGCGGTCGCAGGCCACGCAAACCGGATCGAAGTCACGCTGGAAGAAGGCAACCGCCTGACCATTACCGATAACGGTCGCGGTATCCCGGTTGACGAACACCCCAAATATCCCGGCAAGTCGGCGCTTGAGGTAATCCTCACCACGCTGCACTCTGGTGGCAAGTTCTCGGGCAAAGCCTATGCCAC
>CAZNBX010000197.1:0-3648 GCA_964571305.1 uncultured Novosphingobium sp. | reverse complement strand
CCATCGAAGATGTCGCCAATGTCGATGCCGCCTTCAAAGCCTTCGAACCCGTCGGCACGGAAACCGCGCTGTCCCCCAGCAAAGCCACCGCCCATGCCGCCGCCAAAACCCATGGTCGGGTTGCCGTCGATATCGATCTCGCCCCGGTCGACCCGGGCGCGCTTGTCCTTGTCGGACAGGAGGTCATAGGCGCGGGTCACTTCGGAGAAGCGTTCCGCCGCCTTCGGATTGTCCTTGTTGCGGTCGGGGTGCAGTTCCTTCGCCAGTTTGCGATAGGCGGACTTGATGTCCTTTTCGTTTGCCCCACGGGCCACACCAAGGATCGAATAGGGATCGGCCATAGCCGTTAGCTAGGAGCGGAATGTCGATCCGACAAGGTTTTGCCCACTTGTTGCGAGACGCTTGCGCTTCCTTCCAGGGGTCAGCCGGGCTATGATCCGGTTGTTATGGACGAAACCCAGGCCGAAAACGCCATTCCCGATGCCGCACCCTTCGCGCTGTTCGACGAATGGTTCGCCGAAGCGCGGAAGAGCGAGATCAACGATCCTGAAGCGGTCGCGGTCGCCACGGCTACGCCGGACGCCGCGCCTTCGGTGCGGATGGTGCTGCTCAAGGATCACGGGGCGCATCTGCTCGGGCCCCATGGTGGTTTCGTCTTCTATACCAACAGTCACAGCCGCAAGGGCGGCGAACTGCTCGCCAATCCGCAAGCGGCCATGCTGTTTCACTGGAAGTCGCTGCGCCGCCAGATCCGGATCGAGGGGCCAATTGCCGCTGTGCCAGATGAAATGGCGGATGCCTATTTCGCCAGCCGCAGCCGGGATTCGCAATTGGGTGCCCATGCTTCGGACCAGTCCGCCCCGCTCGGTTCCCGGACCGAGTTCCTGGCCCGGATTGCCAAGACCACGGCCAGGCACCTGGTCGGCCAGGTCCCGCGCCCGCCGCACTGGACCGGGTTCTGCCTGACCCCGACCGCCTTCGAATTCTGGATGGACCGTCCCTTCCGCCTGCACGAGCGGCGCCGCTTTACCCGGCTCCCCGACGGCGGCTGGACCAGCACGTTGTTGTACCCATGAGCGCAAACGCATCCCTCAACCGCGGCGCGGCTTTCGCCTCGATTGCAGTAGCCTTGCTGCTGGTCGGCATGAAGGTCTGGGCGGTCTTTGCGACCGGCTCGACCGCGATGCTGGGCAGCCTCGCCGATACCGTCCTGGACCTTGTGGCCAGTCTCGCCACGCTTGCGGGGGTCTGGGTGGCGGCGCAGCCGGATGACGAGAACCACCGCTTTGGCCACGGCAAGGCGGAAGCGCTGGCGGCGATGTTCCAGGTCGTGCTGATCTCGATTTCGGCGCTCAGCCTGGCCTTCCGCGCGGTCGGGCAATGGATCGCCGGGGCGCGTCCCGAAGGGGCGGAGGGCGGCATTGTCGTTTCGGTCATCGCCATGGTCGCGACCGTGGCCCTGCTCGCCTGGCAGCGTTACGTGATCCGCAAGACCAAGAGCCTGGCGATCAGCACCGACCACGTCCACTACCAGTCGGACATCCTGCTCAACCTCGCCGTGATCGCGGCGCTCGCGCTTGATCAATACGCCGGCATCGCTGGCGCCGACCCGTTCTTCGGCCTCGCCATTGCGCTATGGCTTGGCTGGGGCGCATGGGGTGCATCGCAGCAGGCCATCGAACAGCTTATGGACCACGAATGGCCCGAGGAACGGCGCACCGCCTTCCTCGAAGCCGTGGCCCGTCACCCCGAGATCAAGGGGCTGCACGACCTGCGCACCCGCACCTCGGGCGACCGGGACTTCGTGCAGTTCCACCTTGCCGTGAACGGCGACATGACCGTGCGGCAGGCCCATGTCGTGATGGACGAGGTCGAGGCGATCCTGAAGAAGGAGTTTCCCGGGGTGGAAATCCTGATCCATCCAGACCCCGAAGGCCATGTCGACCCAACCGACATGTCGTCCGAAGACCTTCTGGCCAAGCTTTAGAGGTTGCGGCCCTCGCCACGCATAAAGGCGGCATAGGCGAGGGCGATTCCTTCCCGCAGGGTGACCATGGGCAACCAGCCCAGCGACTTGAGACGGGATGAATCAAGCAGCTTGCGGGGTGTTCCATCGGGTTTGGCCGGATCGGTGACGATCTCTCCCTGATAGCCGACCACATCCATGACCAAGCGGGTAAGGGCGAGGATCGATATCTCCTCGCCGGACCCCACGTTTACCGGCATGTCGTCGGAATAGTGCTGCATCAGGTGAATGCAGGCATCAGCGCAGTCGTCGACGTAAAGAAATTCGCGCAGCGGGCTGCCGCTCCCCCAGACTTCCAACGCGCTGCCGGATTCCTTCGCCTCGTGCACCTTGCGGATCAGGGCCGGGAGGACGTGGCTGGCGGAAAGATCGTAATTGTCGCCCGGACCATAGAGGTTGGTCGGCATCGCGCTGATGTAATCGCAGCCGAATTGCTTGCGGTAGGCCTGGGCCAGCTTCACTCCGGCGATCTTTGCCAGGGCATACCATTCGTTGGTCGGCTCGAGCGCGCCGGTGAGCAGCGCCTCTTCCCTCAAGGGCTGCGCGGCGTGCTTCGGATAGATGCACGACGAGCCAAGGAACAGCAGCTTTTCCACCCCGACCGATTCGGCGCCCGTGAACACGGCAGTTTCAATGAGCAGGTTGTCGCGCAGGAAATCGACCGGGCGGGTGTCGTTGGCGTGAATCCCGCCGACCCGCGCGGCTGCCAGGAAGACGGCCTGGGGGCGATGGTTGTGCATCCAGCCGAGTACTGCACGCTGATCGGTCAGGTCGAGTTCCGAGCGGTCGACCGTCAGCACTTCGCAGTCCTCGCTTTCGAGGCGGCGGACCAGCGCGCTACCGACCATGCCCTTGTGTCCGGCCACCCAGACACGCTTTTCGGCCAGCGAATAGATCGGGTCCGGCTGTGTCATTGCATCGCGCCCACGCGTGCCTCGCGCTGCATCAGCGCCAGGTCCGCCGCGACCATTTCGCGGGCCAGTTCCCGCACGTCTGTCGCGTGGTGCCAGCCCAGCTTCTGCTGTGCCTTCGCAGGATCACCGATCAACAGGTCCACCTCGGTCGGACGGAAATAGCGCGGGTCGATCGCCACGCGGACCGCGCCCGTCTTGCGGCACAGACCGCGTTCATTCACGCCGCTACCTTGCCAGTCGAGATCGATCCCGACATCGGCGAAGGCCCATTCAACGAACTGGCGCACCGAATAGGTCTCGCCGGTCGCAAGGACGTAGTCATCCGGTTCGTCCTGCTGGAGCATCAGCCACATTCCTTCGACATATTCGCGGGCATGGCCCCAGTCGCGCCGCGCATCCAGATTGCCAAGGTAGAGCACATCCTGCTGCCCGCAGGCAATTGCCGCCGCGCCCCGGGTGATCTTGCGGGTGACGAAGGTTTCGCCGCGCAAGGGGCTTTCATGGTTGAACAGGATGCCGTTCGAGGCATGGATGCCATAAGCCTCGCGGTAGTTCACGGTAATCCAGTACGCATAGAGTTTCGCCGCGGCATAGGGGCTGCGCGGATAGAATGGCGTTGTCTCGCTCTGCGGCACTTCCTGGACCAGGCCGTAAAGTTCGGAGGTCGATGCCTGGTAAAACCGCGTCTTGCGTTCCAGGCCGAGGATG
>CAZNBX010000196.1:0-3654 GCA_964571305.1 uncultured Novosphingobium sp. | reverse complement strand
GATAGAGGCGGCGGCACAGGTCAGCCGCGACGGCGGCGGATACCATGGCGCGCGGTCCCGGCAGGCCATCGAGCCCGTCGAACAGCTCGATCATCCAGCCCGGAATCTCGGTATTGCCGCTCATCCGGCGGATCGCGTTGAAATTGGTCACCGGCATGATCCCCGGCAGGATCGGCGCGGTGATCCCGGCGGCCAGCACCTTGTCGAGGAAGCGGAAATAGGCGTCGGTCGAATAGAAGAACTGCGTGATCGCGCGGGTCGCCCCGGCGTCCAGCTTGCGCTTCAGGTTGTCGAGGTCTGCCTCGGCGCTGGCCGCTTCGGGATGGACTTCGGGATAGGCCGCGACCGAGATCTCGAAATCGTGCCGCGCCTTGAGGCCAGCGACCAGTTCCGCCGCCCCGGCATAGCCCTGCGGGTGCGGGGTGTACTTGCCGCCTGCCTCCGGCGGTGGGTCGCCGCGCAGGGCGACGATGTGGCGCACGCCGGCTTCCCAGTACCGGTCGGCGACTTCGACGATCTCGTCCTTGCTGGCGGCCACGCAGGTCAGGTGCGCGGCGGGGACCAGCGCGGTCTCGTTGACGATCCGGGCGACCGTGGCGTGGGTCCGTTCAGGGGTCTAGCCGCCGGCGCCATAGGTCACCGAAACGAAGCTCGGTGCCAGCGGTGCGAGTTCCAGCACGGCGTTCCACAGCTGCTGCTCCATCGCCTCGGTCTTGGGCGGGAAGAATTCGAAGCTGACGCGGAAGTCGCCCGGAATGGTGGTGAACAGCGGGCGGTCTTCGACCCCGCGCAGCAGGCTAGGCGAATTCATCGGTTGGTTGCTTTCGTTTTCGAGGGCCGAGGCGCAGCGGCTGTGACGCCGGTCCGCTGCCCGGTCCAGATCTTGACGGTCAGCGGCTTGCCGGGAAGGGCCAGCGGCGAGGCCGCTTGGAAGCCCACTTCGGCCAGCAGGCCCAGCATCTGCTCGTCGGAAAAGCCGAGGCGGGCGTGAGCGTGCTGGGTGCGCAGTTCTTCGCGGTCATGCGCGGCGAAATCGACGATCGCGATAGTCCCGCCCGCGCGGCACACCCGTGCCGCTTCGGCCAGAGCAGGTTCCGGTTCCTGCGCATAGTGCAGGACCTGGTGGAAGATCACCGTGTCGAATGCCGCATCGGCAAAGGGCAGGGCGGTAAAGTCACCCTGGACCAGATCGAGCCGGTCGGCGGGCAGGTCCTGCAAGCGGGTGCGGGCCAGACGAAGCATTTCCGGGCTCTTGTCGAAGCCGGTGACATGGCTGGCGCGGTTGCCCAGCAGTTCGGCGATCCGGCCGGTGCCGGTGCCGATGTCGAGCAGCGCGCCAAGGCTGTCCTGGCCCAGCGCCCCCAGCAGGGCGGCTTCGACCGGGCCGTCGGGCGAATGCAGGCCGCGCAGTTCGTCCCACTCCGCCGCGTGGCGGGCGAAGTAGGCCTGGGCCGAGGTTTCACGTGCGGCGCGGATCGCGGCGAGGTGGCGGCGGTCTTCGGCGCAGCGGGCGGCGAACTGGGCGTCGTCCTGTTCGGCCATGGCCAGCAGCCGTGCGGCAGCGGCACCGAGCGGCGGGGCACGATCCTCGCCGATGGCGCTGCGCAGGAAGACCCAGGCGCCCTCCTTGCGCCGCTCGGCCAGGCCGGCGTCGCAGAGGATCTTGATATGGCGCGAGACCCGCGGCTGGCTTTGCCCCAGGACCAGCGCCAATTCCCCCACGGCAAGCTCCATTGCCGCGAGCAGGCGCATGATGCGCAGGCGCGTCGGGTCAGCCAGGGCACGCAGGGTCGGTTCAATCCGCATGGGAAGGCATATAAAGAAATCTTTATATGCGATCAACCGATGATCGCGGGAATCTTTCGGATGGGGTGCGGCAGGCTTGGCAGACCCGCGACGAGGGTCTAGGCTTGCCGCCAACTCGTTGCAACATTGCCGCTAATTGCTTGAATTTGAAAGGTCGTCCGATGAAAAAGCTTGCCGCCGTTACCTTCGTTGCCTCTGCCGCGCTGATGCTGGCTGGCTGCGGAAAGAGCGACAGCGCCAAGGACGGGGTCCAGGCCGACAGTGTCGAAATGCCGGCGGAAGAAGCGGTTGGCGATATCGACGCGACTCCGGTGGCCGATGCTTCGGCAGCTGCGGGCGCGGATTCCGCTGCTGCCACCCCCACGGCGTCGGAACCGGCGAAGAAGTGAGCGCGCGGGGCCTCAGGATAAGGCGGCGCTGATCTCGCCTGCTGCGCTGACCAGCGCCTGACCCAATTGCTCCAGTGCAGCGCGGTCGTGCGAGTTGGCGAAGACCGATGCCGAGAGGCAGAACCGCGAGCGCCCCGGCAGCGGGATCCGGCACCCCAATGAGGCGATGCCGGCATGGCCGTGGCCATCGTCAATCGCATAGCCATGGGCTGCGGCCAGCTCCACTTCGCTGAGATATTCGTCAAAGCGCAGCGGGCTTTGCCAGCGCACGGCTGCAAAGCGGCGTTGCAGTTCCGTCTGGGAAAGGCCTTCGCTCGCGGCCAGCGCGCGTCCGGTTGCGCCGCCGCCGATGGGCTGACGCTGTCCGACGACCATGTGAATGCGGGTTGCCGCTCCGCTCTCGCTCAGTGCGATCAGGGCGAGGCGGTTGGACGAGACGGCATGCCACAGGCCAACCGTGGCTTCGGCCCGTTCCGCCAGGTCGCGCATCGGACCCGCCGCGCGGGCAATCAACCGCTCGGCCAGGCGCCCCGAACTGTCGAGATCGCCCCAGGCAGCGGTAACGCGATAACGCTGGTCCTCGGCCCGGGCGATCATGCCTTCTGCAACCAGGGTGCGGAGCAGGTTGAGGCAGCTCGACGGGGACAGCCCCAGTTCGCGCCCGACCTGCGACAGGGTCAGCCCATCCGGCCGCCGCGAAAGCAGGCGCAGGATGGCGAAAGCCTGTGAGACTGAACGTACCGGACCGGTCATCCGTGCTTCTTAGCTTTTCATATATGTGAAAAGCAATTCCAAATGATGAATTGACTTTTCTTTTGCCCGCGCCATTGCGATGGTCCGGTTCAAGGAGAGATTCGATGGCAGGAATGCTTGAAGGCAAGGTTGTTGCAATCACCGGCGCAGGCCGCGGCGTGGGCCGTGAAATCGCGCTGCTTTGTGCCAAGCACGGCGCCGCCGTGGTCGTGAACGACCCTGGCGTTGGCGGCGGCGGCGAAGGGGGCGATGCGGGGCCGGCCCAGCAGACCGTCGACGACATCGTTGCTGCTGGCGGCAAGGCCTGGGCCAACCTCGCTTTCGTCAACGATCCCGCCGGGGCGCAGTCGATCATCGAGGATGCGGTCCAGCGCTTTGGCCGGATCGATGCGGTGGTCAACAACGCCGGCATCCTGCGCGATGCGATCTGGCACAAGATGAGCCACGAAGACTGGCGCGCGGTGATCGACGTGCACCTCAACGGGGCGTTCTATGTCTCGAAGGCGGCGACGCCTTACTTCCGCGAGCAGCAGTCGGGCAGCTTCATCCACTTCACTTCGACCTCGGGCCTGATCGGCAATATCGGCCAGGCCAACTACAGCGCGGCCAAGCTGGGCATCGTCGGCCTGTCGCAGTCGATCGCGCTCGACATGGCCCGCGCCGGGGTTCGTTCGAACTGCATCGCGCCCTTCGCCTGGAGCCGCAT
>CAZNBX010000195.1:0-3659 GCA_964571305.1 uncultured Novosphingobium sp. | reverse complement strand
GACATCCGCTCGCGCTGGCACGCGCCGCTGTTCGACCGGCCCAGCTGCCCGGCCTGCGGAGCCAGGACGCTGCGCCCGGACGTGGTCTGGTTCGGCGAAATGCCCTACCGGATGGGCGAGATTTACGCCGCGCTGCGCGAAGCCGACCTGTTCGTCTCGATCGGCACCTCGGGCGCGGTCTATCCGGCGGCGGGCTTTGTCCAGAACGCGCGGGAACTGGGTGCGCAGACGCTGGAACTCAATCTTGAGCGCAGCCAGGGCTCGCACTGGTTCCACGAATCGCGACTTGGCCCGGCGAGCGAAGTGGTGCCCCAGTGGGTCGAGGAGCTATTGGCCCGGGGCTGAGCAACCCTTGCAGTCCGGGTCCTTGGCGATCTTCATCGTCCGCAGGCTCGGGACCAGACCTTCGAACAGGTGCAACTTGCCCCACTGCGGATCACCAAGGTCCGTCTTGCCGTTCAGGATCACGCGGATCGCCTGCATCGCGGCGAAAGCCCCCATCATCCCGACCAGCGCACCCAGCACGCCATCGGCGGCGCAGGTGTCGCAATCCTCGGCATCGAAGGCATCTCCGACGAAGCAGCGATAGCAGGACTGCCCTTCCAGGTGGCCAGCGAAGTTGGCGACCTGTCCCTGGAACCGCCCGACCGCCGCGCTGGTCAAGGGAATACCCAGACGCACGCAGGCATCGGAAACGGCGAGGCGGGTGGCGAAGTTGTCACAACCATCGAGCACCACATCCGCGCCGGACAGGATCGCCTCGACATTATCCGCACCGATTCGCGTCTGGTGGGCGGTGCAGTGCAAGGCGGAGTCGAACCGGGCGACCCATTGCGCCGCCGCTTCGGCCTTGGGGTTGCCGACATCGGCCTCGCTGAAGATCGTCTGGCGTTGCAGATTCGACAGGTCGACCACGTCATCGTCGACCAGGGTCAGACGGCCGACCCCGGCACCGGCGAGATACTGCAAAGCCGGGCTGCCGATCCCGCCGCAACCGATCAGCACGACATGCGCCTCGCTCAGCGCAACCTGCCCCACGCCGCCCACTTCGGGGAGGACAATGTGACGGGCGAAACGGTCCAGTCGGTCGGGTGAAAGCGCCATGGCTTGCGCTTTAGGCGAAATGCGCCGCGCCGCAAACGAAGTGTCTTGCCGAGGCCCGGGCAATGCGGCACTTAATCGTTCAATTAACAAAAATGGGAAGAGCGATGCATTACGCACAACTGCGCCAGGTGCGCGAGGAATTGACCGGTCCGGGCGGCCAGTTCGAGATCGTCGAGATCGATGCGCTCGGTCGCAAGATGCGCGGCTTCAAGAACGCCCCGCCCTCGGTGCGCGAATTTTGGCTCTCCACCGCGGCCTGGGGCGATCGGCCCTATCTGATCTACGAAGACGATGCCCTGACCTATACGCAGGCCCACACCCATGCCGCCGCGATTGCCAACTGGCTGACGGAACGCGGCGTCCGCGCGGGCGACCGAATCGCGATTGCGATGCGCAACTATCCCGAATGGATGGTAATCTATTGGGCCTGCACTGCCATCGGCGTGACCGTGGCCGGCCTCAACGCTTGGTGGACGGCGGAAGAGCTGGACTACGCGCTGAAGGACGCGGAACCCAAGGTCATCTTCGTCGACAAGGAACGCCTCGCCCGCCTGCGCGAGTGCGAATATGCCGGTGACATGGCCGTAGTCGGCGTGCGGCTCGACAGCTACGATGCCGATGTGATCCCCTATGCGGACGTGATCGCCACCGGCGGCACCATGCCGCAGGTCTCGGTCGATCCCGATTCGGATGCCTGCATCTTCTACACCAGCGGCACGACCGGCTTTCCCAAGGGCGCGCAACTGACCCACCGGGGCTGCATCGCCAACTTGTTCAACATGGTCTATTCGACCACGGCCCAGGCCATGGCGATTGAGCGCGCCACCGGCGAAGCCCCGCCCGCCGATCCGCCGCCGCCGGTTACCCTGCTGACCACGCCGCTGTTCCACGTCACCGCCAACAATTGCGGTGCCTACCTGACCAGCGCGGCGGGCGGGACCATCGTGCTCATGTACAAGTGGGACGCGGGCGAGGCGCTCAAGCTGGTCGAACGCTACAAGATCACCGGGATCAGCGGCGTGCCGGTGATGAGCCGCGAACTGATCAACCACCCCGACTTCGCCAAGACCGACACCTCGACCCTGACCGGCCTCAGCGGCGGCGGCGCGCAAGTTCCGCCGGACCTGGTGCTGAAGATCGACGAAGCGGTGAAGACCGCCCGCCCGACAACCGGCTATGGCATGACGGAAACCTGCGGGATCATCACTTCGGTATCCGGCGACTTCTTCGTCGACCGCCCGGACAGTGCCGGCCCGGCCATGCCCACCTTTGAAGTCAAGGTCGTTGACGACGACGGCAATGAACTGCCGCTGGGCGAAGCGGGCGAACTGTGGGTCAAGGGCACCCCGGTGATCAAGGGCTACATCAACCGCCCCGACGCCACGGCCCAGACCATCACTGATGGCTGGCTCCACACCGGCGACGTCGCCCGCATCGACGAGGATGGCTTCATCTACATCGTCGACCGCAAGAAGGACCTGGTGATCCGCGGCGGCGAGAATGTCTCGTGCACCGAGGTCGAGGCCTGCGTCTACCGCGTGCCGGGCGTTGCCGAATGCTGCGTGTTCGGCGTGCCGGACCAGCGCTTGGGTGAAGAGATCGGCGTGGCCGTGGTGATGAAGCCCGGAGAAACGGCGACCGCAGAGGAGGTGATTGCCCACTGCACCGCGCACATGAGCAAGCACAAGGTGCCGCGCTATGTATGGTTCATGGACCAGCCGCTGCCGCGCAATGCCAGCGGCAAGTTCCTGCGCCGCGAACTGCGCGACGAATTGAGCAAGCAAGTGGTGGAGGCCTGAGCCATGGCTGATCTCGACGGACGCATCGCGCTGGTTACCGGAGCCGCCAAGGGCCTGGGAGCGGCAACAGCACGCGCCCTCGCAACAGCGGGGGCCAAGGTGGCCGTCACCGACCTGACCGCCCCGGAAGACCTCGCCGCAGAGATCGGCGGGATCGCCCGCAGCCTCGACGTTACCAGCGAAGCCGGCTGGGCCGCGACGATGGAATGGGTCAAGGCGGAACTGGGCGGCCTCGACATCCTGGTCAACAATGCCGGGTTGTGGCTGTTCAAGCCGATCCTGGAGACGACGCTGGATGACTGGCGCAAGCTACACGCGGTGAACTGCGAAGGCGTGTTCCTCGGCACCCGCGCAGCCATTCCGCTGCTGGCCGAGCGCGCCCATCTGTGGCGCGGCGGCACGGCCATCGTGAACCTGTCGTCCGTGGCGGGAATCGAGGGCGCGGCGGGCGGGACCTGCTACAACAGCACCAAGGGCGCGGTCCGCCTGTTCACCAAGGGCTGCGCCAAGGAACTGGCCGCCGCGCGCATTCGGGTGAATTCGGTGCACCCGGCAGTGATCGACACCGACATGGGCCGCCAGCTGGTCGACGACTTCGCCCATGCCCAGGGCGCGGGCAACAATGAAATGCTCGCCAATGTCTCAGCCATGCACCCGCTCGGCCACTTGGGCGAGCCGCAGAACGTGGCCGATGCCGTGGTCTTCCTGGCCGGTGACCGCGCCGCCTTCTCCACCGGCAGTGAACTGGTGGTCGAC